>CAZNMG010000322.1:0-3713 GCA_964574075.1 uncultured Owenweeksia sp. | reverse complement strand
AATTCCTTTCCGGTGGTGTCGTCCATGGGTTTCAGACCCTTGTTTTTCAAGGTGTTTTCCAGCTTACTATAAATGAGATGGAAACCTTCAATAGCCTCATTATTCTCCTGGGCTTTCATGGCTCTGCGGAAATCATCGATTACGGGCAGCATGGCGTCCATCAACTCCTGGTTGGCGGTGCTGAAAAGCTCCACCCGCTCTCGTGCAGTACGTTTTCTGAAATTCTCAAATTCCGCATAAAGCCTGAGGTTCTGATCCTTCATATCACTCAGCTCCTTTTGTATCTCCTCCAGGGGGTTCTTTTCCTCTCCGGGAGTGCCCCGGTCATCCTGATCTGTACTACCTGCAGATGATTCAGCCGCTTCATTTTGATCAGCACTCTCCGCGGTGGATACTTCCTGCTCTTCCTTGTGGTTTATATCCTGCTCTTTCAGTTCCTCTTTTTCAGTCATTTTCAGCTCAAGTTTTTTCAGGTTTATCAGACTTGGCAAAAGCTCTGCCACGGATTTTTTGGTGCCATCATGGCATAAAAAAACACCGACTAAAGCGAGCCGGTGTTTTCTTGTCATAGAATTTTTAAGTTACTCTGCCAGTTTTTCAAGCGTATTGGCGAGTTGGGCACCATGAAGGTTTTTGGCAATAATAGTGCCTTCGGCATCCACTAAAAACGTTGCGGGAATGGCATTCACATTGTAAAGTGAGGCCGCTTCTGATTGCCAGTATTTAAGGTCGCTCACATGGTTTTGCCATACAAGCCCATCTTTTTCTATAGCCTTCACCCAATCGGTTTTATTGGCATCAAGGGAAACACTAAAGATCTCAAACCCCTCCGAGTTTTTGAATTTAGCATCCTTGAATTTGTGGTAGGTACTTACCACCTGCGGGTTGGCTATACGGCAGGGGCGGCACCAGCTTGCCCAAAAATCTACCAGCACCAGCTTTCCTCGAAGGTCAGAGAGTTTGCGGGTATTCCCATCCGGGTCCTTAAAAACAAGGTCAGGGGCCTTGTCACCAATGTTTAAAACCTTGGCCTGGTCTTCAGCCAGTGACTGGCTGTACTTTTCACCGAAGCTCAATCCAATGAATGTGATGCCCGCGAGTACGATGATAAAAATCGGTTTTTTCAAGAGTTTCATGTTAATTCTGTTTTTAATTTTCCTCCACACCATAAGCTCAACCTTTTTAAATACAGATTTTTACATTATTAATTTTAGAGAGCTCAGAGTTTCAGGACGCTATAAATTTAATCTAATCTTACAATTTCCGCACCAACAGCACGCAAACGTTCGTCAATATTCTGATATCCACGGTCGATTTGCTCAATGTTATGGATGGTGCTTACACCTTCGGCACTCAGTGCCGCAATGAGCAGTGAAATTCCGGCTCTGATGTCAGGGCTCGTCATGGTGGTGGCGCGGAGCGCTGTTTGTTTATCAAGACCTATAACCGTTGCCCGGTGAGGATCGCATAAAATGATCTGGGCACCCATATCAATAAGTTTATCCACAAAGAACAGGCGGCTTTCAAACATTTTTTGATGGATAAGAACACTGCCTCTTGCCTGAGTAGCCACCACAAGCGCTATGCTGAGAAGGTCGGGTGTAAAGCCGGGCCAGGGAGCATCGGAAAGGGTGAGTATAGATCCGTCAATGTAATGCTCTATAGCATAATGATCCTGGGCCGGCACGTATATATCATCGCCCTTGCGCTCCAGCTTTATTCCCATACGCCTGAAGGTGTCAGGGATAATGCCAAGGTCATCGTAGCTCACGTCCTTAATGGTAATTTCCGAAGCTGTCATGGCAGCCATTCCTATCCATGAGCCAATTTCAATCATATCAGGGAGGATGCGATGGCTGCAGCCTTTTAATTCCTTCACACCTTCAATGGTCAAAAGGTTGGACCCGATGCCGGTAATGTTGGCACCCATGGAATTCAGCATTTTGCAAAGTTGCTGCAGGTAGGGTTCGCATGCCGCGTTGTAAATGGTGGTGGTTCCTTCGGCCAGCGCAGCTGCCATTACAATATTGGCGGTTCCGGTTACCGAGGCCTCATCCAGTAGCATATAAGCTCCTTTCAGAGATTTTCCCTCTACTCCGTAAAACGATTCTTCCGCTTTGTAGCGAAACTTTGCCCCGAGCTTTTGAAATCCCTGGAAGTGGGTATCGAGTCTTCTCCGACCGATCTTGTCGCCACCAGGTTTTGGAATATAACCCTTCCCGAAGCGGGCGAGCAGCGGCCCAACGATCATTATAGAACCACGAAGTGAACTTCCCTTGTCCTTAAAGACGTCTGATTCGAGATAATCGAGGTTGAGATCGTCTGCTTTAAAAGAATAGTGGCCGGGTCCGTGTTTGCGGATATTTACCCCAAGGTCGGCCAGTAGCTCTATGAGCTTGTTTACATCCCTTATATCGGGAATGTTGGTGATGGTAACCTTTTCGGGTGTGAGAAGGGTGGCACAGATCACTTGCAGGGCTTCATTCTTAGCGCCCTGGGGAACTATTTCCCCCTTTAGTTTTTTGCCTCCGGTTATTTGAAATGTTCCCAATGGATTGCTTGATTTTTAGTTTTTCTTATAACGTTTGCGGCCTTTGCTCCGCTTGTGGTGATGGCGCTTTTGGTGCTGACCCTGGCTCGTACCGCGTACCAGTTCCTGCTTGTCTTTCAGATCCATATCCTCCAGGGTAAGCTGCCCTTCGGCCAGTTCATTCATTTCATTGAGGATCACCTGATCATCCACCGTATCCTTATTCCAGATGAGGTAGGTTTTTTTCATGTGATTGGCAATGGCAATTTTCAGGCGTTCCTTATACTCGCCAGGCTCCTGCTGTACGGCATAATCGATCATCTGGCGGATGATATTTCCATAATGGCGGTACTTACGGTTATTGGCGGGGTAAGCGACTCTTTCAGGTTTCTCCAAAAAAGTTTCGCGATCGGGAACAGGGAAAGGGGAATCTACGTCCAGTTTAAAGTCGGACATTATAAACAGGTGATCCCAAAGCTTATGCTTAAAATCAGGTACATCGCGCACCTGGGGATTCAGGTTCCCGATGATCTCTACTAAATTCTGCGCCTGCTTGTTGCGTTCTTCCCGGTCTTCTATGGTAAGCAGGTGGCCCACCATCTTTTGTACGTTTCGGCCGTACTCGGGGATGATTAACTTGGGGAGGCTGGTGTTATATTCCATTATTTTATATTACGATTGTAGAAGCCGGAATGGTAGCTGGTGATTTTCACGCCTGAGAGGATGCTGAGCGATTCTTCTGAGTGTCCGGATAAAAAACGAACAGATCTACGATTAATTTTCTGACTCCTTAAGTCCAAGGTTATACTCTTTCGAGTTTTGCAAATTTGAGTAATAATTTCTTTTCGCCCACATTTTCAAAAAGTATTACGGCTTTTTTGTTGGGACCGCTCCCTTCCACCTCGCTTATCACCCCATGGCCAAAGCGCTGATGCTTTACTTTTTCACCCACACTAACATCGGTAAGCGATTCATAGTTCCCGGTGTCGGCAGTTGTGCTATCCATCTTGCGGAAATTGCCGCTTCGGGGCGCCATACGCTGGGGTGGCCGTTTGCTTTGGGTGGTGCGCTGGGGCGGAGTTCTTCGTACCGGGCTGCGCGAGGTGGAAATATCTCCGAGTCCCATACCATCATCACCTATAAAGGGACTGAATTCCGGGGTGGCCACGTTAAGGAAGTCTTC
>CAZNMG010000321.1:0-3635 GCA_964574075.1 uncultured Owenweeksia sp. | reverse complement strand
CGGGGCAGCGAAGACCAGATCAGTCTTTCAAGGAATTCATACATCTTCTTTCCACGAAGGGTTACTTTTACACCGATAGGCATTCCCTTTCTCAACTTAAAGTTTGAGATATCCTTTTTGGAATAGGTGGGAACAGCTTTCTGACCGGTGATCCGGCTAAGCTCATCAATAGCATAATCGATCAGCTTCTTATCTGCCGTGGCTTCACCCACACCCTGGCTCAAAACGATTTTATCCAGACGTGGTACCTCCATCACATGGGCGTAGTCAAACTCCTCCTTAAGGGTTTTGACTATATCGTTGTGATACTTGTCTTTTAATTTTTCTCCGACTTCCATTACTTAATAATCTCTTGCGTTTTTTTGGAATATCTGGCCAGCTTACCTTTATCATCAGCCTTACGGCCCAGGCGGCTTGCTTGTCCGCTGCCATCAACATACATCAGGTTAGAAAGGTGAATGGGCGCTTCCATTTCAGTGATCCCACCCTGCGGGTTTGATGCACTTGGTTTGTTGTGCTTCTTCACCAGATTGATACCTTCTACCAGAGCCTTATTCTTCTCAGGCAGCATTTCAATGATCTTACCGGTTTGTCCTTTGTACTCACCGGATAAAATCTTTACGGTATCGCCTTTTTTTACGTGAAACTTTTTCATCTCCAAATTCTTTACAGTACTTCTGGTGCCAGAGATACTATTCTCATGTATTGTTTGTCGCGCAACTCACGTGATACAGGTCCGAAAACGCGCGTTCCGCGCATTTCGCCCTGGGCATTAAGAAGCACGCAGGCATTGTCGTCAAAGCGGATGTAAGAACCATCAGCTCTGCGCACCTCTTTTTTGGTACGCACCACTACGGCTGTAGAAACAGCGCCTTTCTTTACGTTGCCGGCCGGGGTGGATTGCTTTACCGATACCACGATCTTATCGCCTACCGAAGCGTACCTTCTTTTGGTACCACCCAGCACCCTGATTACAAGAACTTCCTTGGCTCCTGTATTATCAGCTACTTTTAACCTTGATTCCTGCTGTAACATCTTACTTAGCCCTTTCGATTATTTCTACTAATCTCCAATTTTTTGTCTTGCTCAATGGACGGGTTTCCATAATGCGCACGGTATCACCGATGTTGCACTCGTTCTTCTCATCATGAGCATGGAACTTCTTGGTACTTTTAATAAACTTACCATACATCGGGTGCTTTTGCTTGCGCTCCACTGACACAGTAATGGACTTATCCATTTTATTGCTGGTCACCAGCCCGATACGTTCCTTTCTTAAATTTCTTGTCTTATTCTCTTCCATTGGAAGTGGTATTACTGTTCACCGTTTATATCACGACTGCGCAACTCAGTGGACAGTCTTGAAATTGTTTTACGAGCCTCTTTAAGAGCTACAGGGTTTTCCAGCGGGGAGATGGTATGTCCCATCTTCATTTTGGAATAGCTGATTTTCTCTTCCACCAGTTGATCCTTGATCTCCTGGGTTGTCATTTCTCTAACTACAGATGCTTTCATGGTCATTCTTAATTTTAGGCACCTACGTAATCCCTTCTTACCATATACTTGGTTTTCACCGGAAGTTTCTGAGCTGCCAGGCGAAGTGCTTCCTTAGCCACATCGGAGTTTACCCCGTCAAGTTCAAATATGATCCGGCCTGGTTTTACCACGGCAACCCAGTGGTCCAAAGCACCTTTACCTTTACCCATCCGTACTTCAGCAGGCTTGCTGGTAATAGGCTTGTCCGGAAAAATGCGGATCCACAGCTGTCCTTCCCTTTTCATATACCGGGTGGCAGCAATACGGGCGGCTTCAATCTGACGTGAGGTGATAAACACCGGGTCGAGTGCTTTAATAGCAAAGCTGCCAAAGGCAATCTGGTTGCCACGCATGGCATTGCCCTTCATCCGGCCCTTAAACTGCTTTCTATGTTTTGTCTTCTTAGGTTGTAACATTTTTAAATACCTTCTTTAAAATGTCTCTTATCTTCTTTTTCTTCTTGCGCCACCACCACGGCTATCTCTGGGGCCTGCGGGTTGCTTGCCTCCCTTGCCGGTGGTTCCCAAAAGGTTGCTCAGGTCACGCTTTCCGTAAACCTCACCTTTCATTATCCAAACCTTAATGCCAATGCGGCCATAGGTGGTGTGTGCTTCAGAAAGGGCGTAGTCAATATCCGCACGGAATGTGTGCAGCGGAGTACGTCCATCCTTATACATTTCCGAACGAGCCATTTCTGCACCGTTCAAACGGCCTGAAGCCTGTATTTTAATTCCTTCTGCTCCCATTCTCATGGTAGCGGCAATGCCCATTTTTATAGCCCTGCGGAAGCTTATCCTTCCCTCGATCTGGCGGGCTACACTGTCAGCAACCAATTTAGCGTCAAGCTCAGGTCTCTTTATTTCAAAGATGTTGATCTGAACTTCCTTTTTGGTAAGCTTCTTCAGCTCCTCCTTCAATTTATCAACCTCCTGGCCACCTTTGCCGATGATAATACCGGGACGGCTGGTTGTGATGGTGATGGTGACAAGTTTAAGAGTGCGCTCAATAATAATGCGGCTCACACTGGCCTTGCTTAAGCGGGCGTAGAGATACTTGCGGATCTTGTCGTCCTCAGCAATCTTATCGCCATAATCTCTTCCACCATACCAGTTGCTATCCCAACCGCGGATGAATCCTAATCTATTACCTATCGGGTTTGTCTTTTGTCCCATTCGGTTATGAATTACTTTCGTTAACTTCTACTACTTCTTCGTTGCGGGCATCCACAATTACAGTTACGTGATTGCTTCTTTTGCGTACCCGATGGGCACGGCCCTGTGGTGCAGGCTGAATACGCTTCAGCATCCTGGCGCTGTCCACATAAATTTCCTTTACGTAAAGCTGAGCTTCATCCATGCTGGCTCCTTCATTCTTCTGAGCCCAGTTATGAGTAGCGGAAAGCAAAAGCTTCTCAAGCCTGTTACTGGCTTCCTTGCTACTGTGGCGTAGCAGGAACATGGCTTTATCCACATTCATCCCGCGAACCATATCTGCTACCAACCTCATTTTGCGAGGTGAAGTAGGACAATTATTGAGCTTTGCGATAGCCACGTTTTTGCGGGCTTCTTTTATTGCTTCTGCTCTTTCTCTTTTTCTGGCACCCATTTTCAGAGTTTTATTGTTGTAAAGGTTGAAGGTTTTCAGGTCGTTAAAACTTTACAACCCTAAACCTTGAAACCAATTAGCGCTTACCTTTATCTTTCTTATTTCCTCCATGCCCACGGTAGGTACGTGTAGGGGCAAACTCACCTAATTTATGACCTACCATGTTTTCTGTAACGTAAACAGGTATAAATTTCATTCCGTTGTAAACAGCAATTGTTAATCCAACAAACTCTGGAGTAATTGTAGATGCTCTTGACCAAGTCTTAATGACTGATTTAGACTGATTCGCTTGAGCGTCTTCAACACGTTTCATTAACTTGTAATGAATAAACGGTGGTTTTTTTAATGATCTAGACATATCTTAAATCTTATTTTCTTTTTGATACAATAAAACGGTTTGACGCTTTATTCTTATTTCTTGTTTTATAACCTTTTGCTGGAATACCTTTTCTTGATCTTGGGTGACCTCCTGAAGATTTACCTTCACCACCACC
>CAZNMG010000320.1:0-4034 GCA_964574075.1 uncultured Owenweeksia sp. | reverse complement strand
GAGCAAAATTTGATCGTGCATTGTTTTAAAGCCCTTTTACGGATTCCGTTTTATGTGTAATCTCCATTATAACCTCATCCAGTTCCTGAGCGGATGTCTTGATCAGTTCAAAGATCTCTTTCATGGACTTTCCTCCCCCATCCTCCTCCTCGGCAAGAAGTGTTAAACCCATTATCCGCGAGAGAGGAGCACGAATAACATGCGACTGTAACCAGGCAATTTCCCGCAAAGCCTCGTTTTGTTCCTTTATCTTCTCAAATTGTTCTCGCGATTCCGTCACATCCAGCGTAGCTCCTACTGAACGAACCGGCTTTCCTTCTTCATTTCGAATAATAAATCCCCGATCCACTACAAATGCCACCTGATCATCCCTCCTTATGATCCGGTATTCCTTTTCCCAGTGGTGCAGGCTTTTATCAGCCAGGCATGAATTCAGGTAGTACCATACATCTTCAATATCCTCTGGGTGAACCCGTGAAAACCAAGAGTTATCCGGGCCAGACCCCTCCCTGGGATTATAGACAAACCTGCTTTCATAATTAAAGCTCCTCAAAACTTCACCTGTCCGATGATCCCAGTCCCAAATGAGCTCTGTAGTGGCTTTCATGGCCAGCTCAAACCGTTCATTACTTATCCTGATCTGCTCTTCGCGGTCCTTCTGATCTGTTATATCCTGTACCGTTCCTTCCATTACAGAAGGCTTTCCCTGCTCATCCAGAATATAGTTTATATGCATCCTTACCCAGCGAGTTTCTCCGGATGCGGTGATAATTCTATGTTCAAAGCTGTTGCCGTTACCGCTTACCATTATTTCTTTAGGATCACGCTCCATCAGATAACGGTCTTCAGGATGAAGGGTAAGCTTCAGGTTCTCCAGAGTTGGGGTGAAGTTTTCCGGTGTATAGCCATATATGCTGTAGGTTTCCTCGCTCCACTCTGAAAGTTCACTATCCATTTCCCAAACCCAGTAGCCGATCTTGGCTATTTCCTGCGCTTTCTTTAACCGGTCATGTGCTTTTTTATAATTCATCCTGCTCCGCTTCAGGTCCTCCAGGATATCCCGCTTTTCTATTACGTTGGAAAGACTTGAGGTAAGTGAAGCTAAAAAGGAGTGTTCATCTTCAGACCATTCTCGCTCATTCCGGCAGTCATCAAACCCGATAAAGGCGTAAAACCTGTTTTTTACAAAAACCGGCAATACAAGAATGGAGCGGACATCCTGATCCACAAGGATTTCCCTGAAGGAAGTTTCAGGTAGCCTGGACACAATGGCCTGAAAGGGTATGTTCTTCTTAAGCGGCTCAATGAGCTCCGCAATGGTTTCATGGGGCAAATTCTGCATTTCAGGATTGTCGATCTGGGGCTCTGCCGAGTTGCCCGACCATTCAAAGCGTTGGCTCGTAACTTCCTGACCCGCTTCATTCAAATGATTTTCAAAGTAGTACACGCGGTCTACTTTCAATGCATCCCCTATGATCGCAAAAGCCTCATTCAGCGCCTTTTCCCACTGATCAAACTGAAGCAGTGCAGAGTTTAAGGCATTGATCGCTATTAACTGGCTCTCATAGGCCTTTTTCTTCCGTACCTCATCCCGCTCACGCAGCGCACGCATTACGGCCACCGGAAGCTGACTCAGGTTTTCCTTAATCAGAAAATCAGAAGCACCACTTTTTATCGCTCTTACGGCCTTTTCCTCACCTAATGTACCCGTAACAAAAATGAATGGGGTATGAGCGTCCCTTTTTCGGAGAAACTCAAGAGCTTCAAGGCCGTTGTAAGCCGGAAGAGAAAAGTCGGAAATAACCAGCTCCGGATCGAAAGTGGATAGCAGGTCCTCAAATTCGCTTTTCTTATCAGTGACTTTAAACTGAAGGTCAAAGTCCAGTTCCTCCAACTGTATTTGAACTAATTCAGCATCACTTGAAAGGTCTTCGAGTATTAATATTTTCAGCAGTTGTTTCATAACGACCCTTGGAAATGTGATTAATAATTAGGAACCTTATCCCTTCCCGGGCACATGGTTTACCAAAGCCCAGTAATAGCCAATATCCTTTACACATTCTGCGAAGCTGTCAAATTCCACAGGTTTTACGATGTAGCTGTTCACCGAAAGGTCATAGCTATTCATTATGTCTTTTTCTTCATTGGAGGAGGTGAGTATCACCACTGGAATATTTTTAGTGCGCTTATCGCCACGGATAGCACGGAGCACTTCGATGCCATCCACTTTGGGCATTTTAAGGTCCAGCAAAATCACCTTGGGTTGCAAGGAAATATCCCGTTTCTTGTATTCACCCCTACCGAAAATAAAATCAAGGGCCTGCTTGCCGTCCTTTAGCCAGATGAGGTTATTGGCCAGGTTGTGATCTTCAAGTGCAATCATGGCGAGCTCCGCATCATGTTTATTATCCTCTACCAGCAGAATCTCAACTATATTTTCTGTCATCTTATCAACTATATTTTTGGGAGTGAAAAATAAAAAGAGGCACCTTTCCCGGGCTCTCCCTCGGCCCAAACGCGTCCTCCGTGTTTGTGTATAATCCGTTGTACTATGGCCAGGCCTACACCCGTGCCTTCATACTCATCCTCGGAGTGCAGGCGTTGAAATATTCCAAAGATCTTATGTACGTAATCCATTTCAAACCCGGCTCCGTTGTCGTGTACTGAATAAATTATTTCCTTGTCGGTTACGCTGGAAGTCACTGAAATCACCGGCTTATCCCTATGCTGACTAAATTTCAGTGCATTGGCCAGTAAGTTGGAAAATACCCGCTTCAGCATTTCCCAGTCACCTGGTGCATCCGGAAGATCATCAACTTTCAGTTCCACCTTTTTATCAAGGTGAGGATCAACTATAGCACTAAATACATGCTCCACCAGCTGATTCATTTTGAGGTGGCCCTTATTCAGCGAAGCCCGGCCTGTGCGTGAGTAGAGCAACAGGTCATCGATGAGCGTACCCATCCTGGTGACATTCTCAATAATTACGTCCAGATAACGGCTCTGCTCTCCGGTAAGATTGTCACCGGCCTTCTTTGTGAGTATCCGGGCATATCCATTAATAGCCCTCAGTGGGGCTCTTAGATCATGAGACACCGTATAGCTGAAACTCTCCAGCTCAGCGTTAATTGACTGCAGCTCCGATGTTCGTTCCTCAACCTTTTCTTCAAGGTTTTCACTGAACTCCTGCAGTTGCTTATTTTTTTCTTCAAAGTAGGAGGCTGAAATAATGCTCAAAGCCAGATCGCTAAGCTTGTTGATACCCTGCCAGATCAGCGAGGCCTGTTTGGCATCATGAGGATATTCCTCTATAATAAACGGGTGCATATGGTCCCTGAAGAGTGTAATGATCCTGAGCCAGTCATCGAAGTGAAGGCCCGCCTTTGCATAACTGACTCCCTGCTGGGTAAGGTTTTGGGTATAGGCCGTCCAATCCCTGCTCGCCACAGCCTTTTGAAGAACGATCTGCGACCGCTCACTTTGCTGTACCAGGGTGGATTCATCCTGATCCTTAAAAATATCAGCCATCGCAGAATTGGTTTTCAACTCCCGAATGACTTCCTTTAAAATCGGGGTATGCCACTTGCGACTAAAGTCGAGGTATGCTGTCAGTGCAGTATAGTCACCTGGCGAAAAGAATCCCGGCTCACCCGGCTTAGGATTTTTACTGTTGTAGTCTACCCTTGTCATAAACCGGATGTTAAGGGTAATACAGTCACTCTGCAGGTAGTTGAAAGCGGCATCGAAACGCGGCTTTCACATCCCGGGGGATTGGGGATCTCAAAAGAAATATTAATATTCACATCCATTCAGACAACCGCTATATCTTTTTTGTTGGCAAAAATTTTAACGGGTTATATATCAGGTTTATATGATATAACAATTTAGGATGTGGTTTAATGGTGACCTTGCTAATATAGTAAACTTATAATTTTATGCCCTGGCTTATAATCAAGGTGCACCTTCCTAAAGAGGTGAGGCGATCCTCCGTTGGGGTCTCAACTTTGCATCAGGTAAAGGCCATTGAAAACATT
>CAZNMG010000319.1:0-7182 GCA_964574075.1 uncultured Owenweeksia sp. | reverse complement strand
ATTTGTTTACGAAGTACTGGGGCTCGAAAATCCGCCTGAAGAAATAGGTGGGGAAAAGCTGGATGAGGTAATGCAGATGCTCATAGCCATGCGGGCTAAGGCAAGGGCTGACAAAGACTGGGCCCTCTCGGATAAGATACGTGATCAGTTGGAGGAAGTGGGCATTCAACTGAAAGATGGTGCAGAAGGCACTTCCTATACAATAATCCAATAGCAAGTTGGTGCTAAAAAAAATCCTTTCATACCCGCTTATCTTTTTAGTAAAGTTCTACCAGTGGGTAATTTCCCCAATACTTCCTCACAGCTGCCGCCATTCACCCACCTGTTCGCAATACACCATTGAAGCAATTGAAGAATGGGGTCCCCTAAAAGGTGTATGGCTGGGCATAAAGCGCCTTAGTAAATGCCATCCCTGGGGAACCCATGGCTATGATCCTGTTCCGCGGAAACAGATTCATTAACCCGTTCGAGAGTAAGATGGAAAAAGTACAAATCATTAATTTCGGCCCTCACTTTTGAAAAAAATCACCAATGAAATTTTTTAGTTTTTCGTTTTCGAGCATTTTGCTATTAGCCCTTGTCTCCTCCTGTCAACAGCCATCAGCAGGTTCTGAAGACGCATCTGATACGGATTCCACTCAGGCTGCCAAACCTCAGGATTCCCTTCTCCTGGAGGGCGAGAAGCACCTGAAAAATATCCGCCAGCTTACCAACGGTGGCGATAATGCCGAAGCATATTTCTCCTTTAACAACAAAATGGCGGTGTTCCAGTCAAACTATGATGGCTGGGGAGTTGAGTGCGATCAGATCTTTTATGTGGATCTGCAAAATGACAACCTGATGGAAACGCAGCCTCCCATGCTCAGCACAGGTAAAGGACGTACCACCTGTAGTTATTTTATGCCGGGCGATACTACAGTGCTTTACGCCAGCACCCACCTTGGCGCTGATGCCTGCCCACCGGAGCCAAGTCGTGAAGAAGGTTACGTATGGCCGATTTACGAGAGCTTCGACATATTTGTGAGTGACCTCAACGGAAATATCGTTAAACAACTAACAAACTCGCCCGGCTATGATGCCGAAGCCACCGTTTCACCAAAGGGCGATAAGATCGTTTTTACCTCTACCCGCAGCGGTGACCTTGAACTGTGGACGATGAACATCGATGGAACGCAACAAAAACAGGTAACCAACGGCCTTGGCTACGATGGCGGGGCGTTCTTCTCCCCCGATGGGACCAAACTCGTTTTCCGAGCTTCGCGCCCCCAATCCGAAGAGGAAAAAACAGAATACAAGGACCTCCTTTCCAAAGGTCTTGTAAAACCAACGAACATGGAATTGTATGTGTGCAATGTAGACGGATCTGACCTGAAACAGGTGACAAATCTGGGAAATGCCAACTGGGCTCCGTTCTTTCACCCATCCGGGGAAAAGATCATCTTCTCATCCAACCATACGGCTGAAAGAGGTTTTCCCTTTAATCTTTACATGATAAACATTGATGGCAGCGGCCTTGAGCAGATCACCTTTGATGAGCAATTCGACTCCTTCCCCATGTTCAGCTACGATGGGAAAAAACTCATATTCTCCAGCAACCGCAACAATGGTGGAACCCGCAACACCAACCTGTTTATAGCCGATTGGGTGGAATGACGGGGGTTGGTTAATTTGTTAATTCGTTAATGGGTGAATGGACTATTCCCCCAATTAACCAATCCACTTTTTCCCCAATTAACAAAGCTTCACTTAGTACACACGTAAAGGATCTCCCCCTCCGGCAAGCGGAAGCGGTCAAACATTTCCGGAGACAGTTTTTTGGAATAATCCACTGCCGTAACTTTAAAACCGGCTTTCTTTAACCTTTCGGGATAATCGCGCCCATGGAGGCGCACGTGATCATACTGCCCGAACCTGCGCTTGCGCTCTTCGGGATCTTCAAGTGTTGGATCCTCATCCGTTTCTTCTTTTGTAAGATCAAGCGGCACCTGCATGATAGCCAGGCCACCGGGTGTAAGTACCCGGCATAATTCACTCATGCATTGAATGTCATCGGTTACGTGCTCCAACACATGATTGCAAAACACCACATCGAAGGTATTAGCCGGGTATTGAATGTTGTGAATATCCATCTGCACATCCGCAATGGGTGAATCGAGATCAGCTGTGAGATAATCCAGGTTTTTCATTTTGCGGAAGCGTCCGTAAAAGCATTGCTCGGGCGCGACATGCAACACTTTGTGGGGGGCTGTGAAAAAATCGGTTTCCTCCTTCAGGTACAGCCACATAAGGCGGTGCCTTTCCAGCGAAAGTGTACCCGGGGCCAGTGCATTTTCGCGCTGACGGCCTTCATAACCATAAGGCAAAAGCTTTTTGTACCTGCGGCCGTCAATAGGATCTTCGTATTTATCTCCTTTGTAGAGCGAAGCCAGAACGGGCCGCACCGCATAGCTGAGGCGGATCAGCAACGGTCGCGGGATTTTATTCAGCGCAAAGCGAAAAGCCGATTTTATCATACCTTTTCAGTAATTCCGAGCGCTTCGTAAATGTAATCGAAAGTGGAAAGGATGTCGGGCTTTCCATCCACAATGGCCACGTTGTGCTCAAAGTGGGCAGACGGTTTGCCATCCACGGTATTTATCGTCCAGCCATCCTTTAGTTGCTTTACACGATGTGTACCCATGTTTATCATTGGTTCGATGGCCAGCACCAGTCCCTCCTGAAATTTTTTGCCGCGGCCCCGCTTGCCATAGTTGGGCACCTGTGGGTCTTCATGCATCTCCTTTCCCAATCCGTGACCCACCAGCTCGCGCACCACGCCATAACCATGATCTTCAGCATGTTTCTGTATGGCGTAGCTAAGGTCGCCCATCCGGTTCCCAACCCTGAACTGTTCAATGCCCAGGTAAAGGCATTCCTTGGTTACTTCAAGGAGTTTTTTCACTTCCGGACTTACCTCTCCCACTTCAAAGGTGTAGGCATGATCCCCATAATAGCCATTCATCTTGACCCCGCAATCTACTCCGGCTATGTCTCCATCCTTCAGGGGCTTTGCCCTGGGAATACCATGTACCACGGTTTCATTTACTGAAAAAATAAGGGTATTGGGATAGTCATACAAGCCCAGGAAACCCGGCTCACCGCCATGGTCGCGGATAAACTCATAGGCCAGTTTATCGATCTCCAGCGGAACAGCCCCCGGTTTTATCTCCGTGGCTACCATCGCCAGAGTTTTGCTCACCAGAAGTGAGGACTGGCGCATGATCTCTATCTCTTCTCTTGACTTGTACCTTATCATCAAAATTTAAATAATCCTTTTTTGCGCTTCTTTGGTGGGGCCTCCCCGCTTATCTGCTGGTAAATCTCACCCCATCCCGGAAACCCTCCAAAGTTTCGGTCATCAATAAAAATATCGGCATTGATCTTACGGCTGCTGCGGCCGGCTTCCACTACTTCTTCGGGATAGCTTGCATTTACTGCGTAAAACTCCACTCCGTGTTTTTTGCAAAATTCCACTGCCTCTTTGAGGCGCCCCCCGGCCCTGTAGGTCCACAGGATCAGCCGATGGCCGTCCTGTTGCAGACGCTTTAAGGTCTCAAAGGCAAACATTAGCGGTTTACCAATTTCCGGATACTTGTCCTCCACAATGGTTCCGTCAAAATCAACGGCTATGAGCTTGGAATCAGGGTTTATCATTTTTGCAAAAGTGAATTTCCTGTCATGATCTTTGGTTTTTCAATTCCCATCAGTTCCAGTAAGGTGGGGGCTATATCCCCGAGTTTTCCATTGCCAATTTCTCCCCGGTAGTTGTTACTCACCAAAAAGCAGGGCACTGGTTGTGTTGTATGAGCGGTGTTTGGTGTACCATCAGGATTTACCATACAATCGGAATTGCCATGGTCCGCAATAATAACAAATGTATAGTCATTTTTCAATCCGGCTTCCACCACATCCCTGGTACAATTGTCCACCGTTTCCACAGCCTTAATGGCGGCTTCCATTACTCCTGTATGGCCTACCATATCCGGGTTTGCAAAATTCAGGCACACAAAATCCACTTCGCCCTTTTCCAGTTCAGGAATAATTCTGTCGCGCACATCATAGGCGCTCATTTCGGGTTGAAGATCGTAAGTGGCCACTTTCGGTGAGGGGCATATCATTCGCGTTTCACCTTCAAATGGCTCTTCCCTCCCACCCGAAAAGAAAAAGGTGACGTGTGGGTATTTTTCAGTCTCAGCTATACGGATCTGAGTTTTTCCTGCCCTGGCCAGCACCTCTCCCATTGTATCGGAAAGGTTGTCTTTTTCATAGATCACCTTCACATTTTTAAAGGTGTCATCATAACGTGTCAGGGTTACATAGTGCAAGTCCAGCTTGTGCATATTCTGCTCACGAAAATCCTGTTGCGTAAGAGCTTCGGTTATTTCACGGCCCCTGTCAGTACGGAAGTTGAAGCAAAGAACAACGTCTCCCTCGGAGATGGTGCCTTGTTTGGGGTTTGGAGTTTGGAGCTTGGGGTTTGGAGTTTGAGGTTCGGGGTTCGGGGTTATTAGTTTGGGCTTTATAAATTCATCGGTAATACCTTCATCATAAGATGCCTGAATGGCCTCTTCGGCAGAGGTAAATTTTTCACCTTCACCTTTCACCATCAGGTCATAAGCCAGTTTTACCCGTTCCCACCGTTTATCCCGGTCCATAGCATAATATCGGCCTATTACGGAAGCAATTCTTCCGGTGGTTTTTTTAAGATGTTGCTCCAACTCCTTTACGTAAGCCAGACCCCCGTTGGGATCGGTATCACGCCCATCCGTAAAAACATGAATAAATACATCCTTAAGGCCTTTTTCGGCAGCTGCTGAAGTAAGACCCTTGAGGTGATTGATATGGGAATGGACACCACCATCGGATACCAATCCTATGAAGTGAACCTTTTTGTTGTTCTTAAGAGCATAATCATATGCCTCCAACAGCACCGGCTCTTTGGCAAGGGTGCCATCTTCCACCGCCATATTAATTTTAACGAGGTCCTGGTATACCACACGTCCGGCCCCCAGGTTCATGTGACCTACCTCACTGTTTCCCATTTGCCCTTCAGGCAGGCCCACGGCAAGTCCGGAGGCCTGAAGTTGGGAGTGTGGGAATTTGGAATAGAGAGAATCCACAAAAGGCGTATTGGCTTTGTCAATGGCCGAAACGGAAGGATCTTTAGCGATCCCCCATCCATCGAGTATTATCAAGACAGTTTTTTGACCCATGGGATTATGAAAAAGCCCCGCTGCCGCGGAAAATTTTAAGGCGGCAAAGATAGGGAATCGGTATGGGTCCTAAGAATTCCTCACATCAATAAAGACCGGTTTTGAATTTGAAGTTATATTTACCTTCTGACTTGTCAACTTCTATAATTCATAAAATACTTAACCTTCTCCTCAGTGGAGTATGGCTAATAAACGGGCTGTTTTGCAAAGTGCTGAATATGGTCCCTCGTCACCAGGAGATTGTCGGTGAAATTTTAGGAAAAAACCACGCTCCTCTTCTAACTGAAGTAATTGGACTAGCTGAATCGGCAATGGCCGTTTGGATCTTGAGCGGAATTCAACCACGGATGTGTGCCTTGACCCAAATAGGCGTTGTACTATCAATGAATGTACTGGAATCCTGGCTTGTGCCTGATTTGCTTCTTTGGGGCAGATGGAATTTAATTTTCGCCCTCCTGTTTTCAGGTTTGGTTTACTACAATGAATTTGTGCTCAACTCCAAACGTGTCCGTTATGAATAACCTACCGGGATTTCTCAGGAACCACCCTTTTGCCGTTGAAGCTTTTTTCGAGAAGTCAATCGTACTCACCTTCACATTCCAACGGGAAGAGCTGAAACCGCTTATTCCCGCCTGTCTTACCTTAGATACCTTTGAAGATCAGCAGGCATTTATGGCAGTAGCATTTGTTCAAACAAGGGATCTCCGTCCCAAATCATTTCCCAAATTCATGGGACAGGATTTCTTCCTTATTGGATACAGGATTTTTGTTAAATACACCACACCAGAGGGGAAACGATTGCGCGGACTTTATATCTTAAAATCCGAAACCGACAAACGAAGAATGGAAACTGTGGGAAACATTTTCACACATTACAATTATACCACCTCCGATATTCAGCTTTCAGAGGAAAATAATAAAATACACATCTTCTCTGAAAGTACCGGTTTTAAAATTGAAGTGGAGAAATCAGAAGTTGAAATTCCCCTACCTAAAAACTCTCCTTTTCGCGATTGGAAAGAGGCCAGGAGGTTTGCAGGCCCACTACCTTTTACCTTTACATATAATGCCAAAACCCACGAAGTTCTGATTGTAGAAGGTGTGCGGAAAAACTGGAAGCCACGGCCTCTAAAGGTAAATCAGCTTTCTGTACCCCCATTGCCAATCCTGGAGCTTAGGGAGGCACAATTGGCCAATGCCTTTATTGTAGAAAACATCCCCTACTATTGGAAAAAAGGAAAAGTTGAAAAATGGAAGGGGTAAGAAAGCCATATCAGGGGGTGATCAATATCATGAGGTTTAACTGGCACTTTTATGTGATAGGTGTAATAAGTTTACTGCTTTTGCTGATACTGCAATCTAAAATCCCTCCCGATTTTCACCTTTATAGCCGATTGCTGTTCCTTGTCATTTCTGCATTTCTCCTCCTATCGCTGATCACCTCTGCTATTGTGTATGATTATTCCGATTTGTATCGCATGAACTGGCTTTTCAAATTAAAACCCATTACACAAGGCACTATTGTAAACATTAACGCAGGCTTTGATGAAACCACCAATCTGCTACAAAACAATTTTCATGATTCTGAAGTATTGCGTTTTGATTTTTTTGACTCTAAGCTACACACAGAGATCTCTATTAAACGGGCGCGTAAGGCATTTCCCAGTCATCCCGCTACGATCCCGGTAAAAACCAATGCTCTTCCTCTGAAAGACGGATCAGTCGATGCCATTTTCCTCATCATGGCAGCCCATGAAATCAGAAATTATAATGAACGCATCATTTTTTTTACCGAGGTGAAAAGGACTCTGAAGAGCACGGCACAGGTTGTTGTAATTGAACATCTCAGGGATCTTCCCAATTCACTGGCCTATACCTTTGGTGTCTTTCACTTCTTTACAAAATCTTCCTGGAAAAAGGTTTTTGCCAA
>CAZNMG010000318.1:0-2602 GCA_964574075.1 uncultured Owenweeksia sp. | reverse complement strand
TAATGAGATCCTGGTGGATCTTCGTATGACATTCTATAAAAACTTGTGAGAGTTAATTCACCTTAAAGTGCCGTTTTCACCGCGTAAAAAAACTGACAGGTTTCTTTGGGCTCCGCAGATAAACCTGGCAGGTTTTGCGCTATCGATCGCTGGACACCCCGAAAATAAATTCAGCATGGGGATTGAGGCTGTGAACCATGCGTTCGTTACGAAGAGGTACAATCCGGTGATGGTGTAAGTGTTATAAGGATTACTAGTAATCTGCAAAATCGTACGTCATCAGGCCCAAGCGCCTCCTGTGTGTATGCCCTGCCAGATTTTGGACCCCAACCCTAGCTACTGAGCTCTTTGCAATGCCTACTTGTTTAATAGTGGCAAACCAACTTTTTGAAAGAAACCCGTGGAAGAAGCCGGATAACTTGACCAAGAAGGTGTAATTTGGCTCATGGAGAGGGTATTTGGTGTGTGGTAAAACCATATTACGGCTTCGGCTCAACCTTTCCTTCTTTATGCCTCAAAATTATTTTGGACATAAGGCATAATTAATAGCATAAATTATATTAGCACCAATTATTATCTAATGCGTTTCATTTTAATAATTTTAATAGTAGCTACCACTTTATTTGCTGATGCACAATCTCTCGGCACTCCACCCTATTCTCCACATTGGATAAAAACCTTCGAAGGAGGTACGTCCCAGGGAATAGCAGTTGATGACTCCAACAATGTCATAATTTCAGGTTTTACACATAGCAGTTTGGATGCAGATCCTGGCGTAGGTACAGTTAGCATTGGTGCTCAACAGACATTTAGCGGTTATGCAATAAAACTTAATGAGTCTGGGGAGTTTAAATGGGTTTATCAAGTGGATGGTTCTATTTCTTCACGAGTTGACCATGTTACCGCTGATGACTCCGGAAACGTGTTTCTATTAGGTAGATATTCTGGCACTACTGATTTTGATCCGGGACCTGGGGTCAGTATTCTAAGCACTACTTATCTATCTATGTTCATACTGAAACTTTCTCCAGCTGGTAAGTTTATGTGGGTAAAAGGTATTAATGGTACTTCCTCAGGAATAGGACCAACCAGCATAAATGGAAATCATGTAACCCTTGATAAGGATGCTAATATTCTAATAGCAGGCAGCTTCAATAACTCCTTTGATTTTGATCCGGGACCTTCCTCCCACACCCTTTCTGGATATACCCCTTCTTCAATTTTTATCCTTAAGCTTAGTTCACAGGGCACTTTTGTTTGGGCACATGAGATTGGTGGCCCAGATGAGCAGACCTGCTATACTATAGAAACGGATGGGGAGGGGAATGTGCTTTGCACCGGAGACTTTGAGAACACCATTGATTTTGATCCTGGCACTGGTGTATTCAACCTTACAAGTACTGGCAAGCTTGCCCCGTACCTTTTAAAACTTGACTCCCTTGGCAATTTCCAGTGGGCAGTACAGACTAGCAATAATGCCAATGCCAGAGGAAGGGGATTAGAAACAGACTCTTCAGGAAATATTTATTGGAGTGGTGCATTCTCTGGGTGGTCGGCAGATCTGGATCCAGGGCCAGCTATTTTGAATCCGTATGTATCCGAGGGAGCTTTTCTAATGAAGCTAAATAGCTCAGGATCTATGCGCTGGGTCACTTTTACCCATGGTAATAATGCTAATATGAGTTGTGTCAAACTGGATAACAGCTATAATATAATCGTGGGTGGGATTTATTCTTATAATCAGGATTTTACACCCTTTTCAAGTACCTCTAATAGCATATCAGGTTCAGCGGGTGATATGTTCATAGCAAAATATGATACAAGTGGCGCTCTGGGTTGGGTCGAGGGATTTGGCAGTAGCGCTTTTGAATATTTGTCCGGCATGGCAGTTGATACACAGAACAATATAATTTTAACTGGGTCACTGGTTAACCAGGGAACAACTGATCTCGATCCGGGGCCCGGGATTAAAAACTTCAACCCAACCCACAGCGGTTTTTACCTCATAAAAGAAGGTCCATGTCAAACCACGATTACACCTGATACCGTTCAGTCCTGTGGTTCATATTCATTGCCTGGAGGTATTACCCACACTTCCTCCGGCCAATACTCAGATACTCTCAGTAATCAGTTCGGGTGTGACAGTGTTGTAAGTCTTAACTTAAGCATACTTCCTGAATCAGATACCACCTTGAATGTTTCAGCATGTCACGCATATTCTGCTGGGAATGGAAAAACATGGGTGAGCAGTGGAGCCTACTCAGATACCCTTACCAATGAAATAGGCTGTGATAGTGTAATTACCTACCAACTGGAGATACTTCGTTCCGATACAACCCTATTCATGTCCACCTGTGGACCTTTGACCTCACCTAGTGGGAATAATATATACCATAGTTCCGGGAACTATGTGGACACACTGCTTAACAACTCTGGATGTGACAGCATCTTGTACATTCAGTTTCAACGTTTGGAAAATTCCGACAGTATCTTTTTGTCGGGTTGCGATTCATTGCTAAGCCCCGATGGCTCTAGTTGGTACAAAAACAGCGGCAATTATTTTGATACTCTGACAAACAGCTCAGGATGTGACAGCGTGGTA
>CAZNMG010000317.1:0-11822 GCA_964574075.1 uncultured Owenweeksia sp. | reverse complement strand
TAAAGGATGAAGCCGATCCGGTTTATGGTATTAACACCGGTTTTGGCTCGCTGTACAATATACGCGTGGAGGGCAAGGATCTTGAGGCGCTTCAGGAAAACCTCGTCCGTTCACATGCCTGTGGTACGGGAGAGTTGGTACCTCCGGAACTCGTGAAACTTATGCTTATGCTCAAAGCCCGCTCTTTGGCATATGGTCATTCAGGGATTACTCCTGAAGTGGTGGAGCGGCTACTTTATTTTTACAATCACGATATCTTACCAAGGGTTTATGAGCAGGGTTCATTGGGAGCTTCGGGAGATCTTGCTCCCCTGGCCCACCTTTCCCTTCCTCTGATGGGTGAGGGAGAAGTAGTGTACCAGGGTAGTGATGTGAAGGCTGCAGAGGCCATTAAAAAGGAGAAGCTTGAACCATTGAAATTGCGCTCCAAGGAAGGTTTGGCCTTGCTTAACGGAACCCAGTTTATGAGTAGCTATGGCTGTAGTATTATTTTTAAGCTTCTAAAATTGAATTATTTAGCCGATCTCATCGCAACTGTTTCTTTAGAAGCTTATGATGGTCGGCCTGAGCCTTTTGATAAACTGCTTCACAATGCCCGCCCCCATCTTGGGCAGATCACCACCGCTGAGCGGGTACGCGAATTTTTGGAGGGGAGCGAAATGATCAGCAGGCCAAAAGAGCATGTGCAGGATCCCTATTCGTTCCGGTGTATACCACAGGTACATGGGGCTTCAAAGGATGCCATTGATTACGCGGTAAAGGTATTTACTACAGAGATCAATAGCGTGACGGATAATCCCACCATATTTCCGGATGAGGATAAGATAATATCAGGTGGTAATTTTCATGGGCAAACCCTTGCCATAGCGCTGGACACACTCGCTATTTCCGCAGCTGAGCTTGCGAATATTTCGGAGAGGCGCACCTATTTGCTCGTCAGCGGGCAAAGAGGTTTGCCTCCTTTCCTGGTTGCTGTACCGGGATTAAACTCTGGTTTAATGATCGCACAGTACACGGCAGCATCCATTGTAAGCCAGAACAAACAGCTTTGTACTCCGGCTTCGATTGATTCCATTGTTTCCTCCAATGGGCAGGAAGATCATGTGAGTATGGGCGCCAATGCGGCCACCAAAGCCTGGAAGGTATGTGATAACCTGGAAACGGTATTGGCGATTGAGTTGCTCTGCGCGTCTCAGGGCTTCTTTTTCAGGCAGGAAAAAACCTCGCCCTTTATTGAGGCATTTCTAAATTCCTTTCGTGGGGAAGTGAGTTTTATTGAGCGCGATCGTATAATATCTGAGGATATCCACAAGGCTAAGAAGTTCCTGTCAGGACTGGAAGTGGATGCCGATCTGCTCTTTTAACGGAGCAGGGTAAGATGATCCTTTTTTTCGTTTTCTGCAGTTTTTAATACATAGGTATAAACACCTTGCGGTGCCGGCTGTCCGGCAAAATTGCCATCCCAAAACTCTTCAAAGGGCTTATCAGTGATAAATACTGTTTGCCCCCAGCGATTAAATATCCGGAGTGTGGAGCTGTCAGAGCATTCATCTCCTGTGAGCATGAAATGATCATTCAGACCGTCATTGTTTGGTGTAAAAGCGTTGGGGATGAATATTTTATACATTAAGTCATTAATAAACACTTTAAAACTTAAATCGTAGGTTTTTTTACATTGAGTGTCATAAACCTCCAGGTTTACGATCTGCTGGCCTTTCTGGCTGAGAGTGATATCGGGCGTGGGGCCCGTGGCCGTTCCACCCGGGTATTCCCAGTTGTATTGGTAGCGGTCGCGGGTGCCGCTGAGTTTTACCTGAAGCTTCCCATTCCCACATTCGGGGTGCCATACCTGGCCTGTGGGAGCCTCGGTGGTATCCTTAAAATGAATTTTCCCAAAGCTGGTGTCCACCTGGTTGCACAGTGAATCATAAGCAAGTAGTATAATATTGTAGGAGCCGCTATCGGGGAATAAATGAACAGGTTCGGGTTTCGATGATTGGCTGCCATCACCAAACAGCCAGACAAACTCCTGAGCATTTTGGGAAAGGTTGGTGAACCGGGCTTCGTAGGTGTTATCGCAGCCCATGTAGTCTATTTCAAAAGCTGCCTTTGGTTCTACTCCTTTTTGGTGATTTATTTCTACAGTGTTAGTGTCGCTGATATCGCAGACGGTATCTGTGGCAACAAGAGTGACAGTATAACTACCAAATGTGCTGTACACTGTGGATGGTGTAGATTGAGTGGAAGTGAGGCCATTACCGAAATCCCATGAGAATTGGTTTGCGTTGAGGCTATTGTTGGTGAAGGTAACCTCCAGATTATTGCAAACAGTATCCACGTCCACATCAAAATCAACATCCGGCAGGGATCTTACGGTTTGCTGAAAATCTATCTTAATAGCGCCAAAGTTGCAGTTAATAGTGGGTTTTCCGGGTGAATATGAGGCCGGTGTTGTTGGGAAGTCGCCACCTGAACATCCAGCGCATGCCGCCTGGTATACTATTCCCTTTGGACTAAAGCGGCTGGTGCCTCCATCCACATGCTCATGAGAGGTGCCGCCAAAATAGCTGCCAAAGAGCAGGTTCTGAGCATCACGTGACAGTACCATAAAGTAAAAATCACTGCCATCAGTTGTGGCCTGGAAGGCATCCGGGGTAACCGGTAAGCCATGGGTATTGGCTTGCGAAAAGGAAGGGGCTTCGGCATTGCTGTAGCCGTTCCAGCCGCTCAGGTAAATGTTGAAGCACTGATCTACCATAAACGCAGTGGGAATAAGGTCGCTTTTGGCCTGGCCGCTGCCTATTACCGTGCTCCACTCCAGGGTGCCCAGGTTGTTTGAATACTTTTGCAGAAATTGATGGGAACCCGCGTTGCTATAATGACCGGGCGAAGCTTGCATGGATCCACTGCCCTGGCCAAACGTGTATATTTTCCCCTGTTTATCAATGTCAATTAAAAACGCCTGATCACGCCCACTGCTGCCTGTATAGGTAGCTCCTATAAATTGGCCTGTAGTGCCGTTGAATTTGGCAAGGTACCCATCCCAACCACCTGCTGATTGAGATTGGGGAGCGTTTCCGGATGTGATGATATCGCTGCTGGTAGTGGTGCCACAGATGAAAACATCGCTGCCGTCAGTGCGAACGGAATAGCCTGTTTCATCATTGCTGCCGCCATAGTACTGCCCCCATTTCAACTGGGAGAGGCCGGAGTTGAAAACGGCAACAATGGCGTTTTGAGTACTGTCTGCAAGAGTGGCACCTGTGGTAAAAAAAGGAAGGTCCGTAGATCGTGAACTGGAGGTAATAGCAACATCCCCATTGCTGAGTATTACAACCTCTCCTCGGCTGTAGTCGCCATAGTTCCCGTAGATTTCAGTATTTACGCCTTCACTGATATTGCCCCCCAGGTAAGTGGAAGCAGCAAGCTGACTGCCATTGGCATTCAGTTTACAGATGAAAAGGTTGGACCCTGTAGGGTAATCGGAGTTGGGATAGTCGAGGGTACTGACATTTATGGGAGGCCCCGGTGAGTAGCCGGTTTGGTAACCATTGCTTTTTATAGGAAAATCGGCTGACCCCGTATTTCCGAGAATTACCAGTTCATTTTGAGCGTTGATGACAATGCTGTGGGGCGTTTCTGCCCGGGACCCTCCCAGATAGGTGGCATATTCCATCTGGGTGCCGTCAGGCGAAAACTTATTAATGGCCACATCCACTATTCCACCAAAATTTCCCTGAAGGGCCCCTGTGGTAGTGGGAAAGCTGTCGGAGCGGGCAATACCGCCCCCGTAAAATCCGCCTTGTTTATCGTAGGTGGCGGTGTATCCCCAGTTGTCAGCATAACTTCCGGAGAAGGTAGAAAAGTCGAGAACGGGATCGATTACAAGAGGGTAGCGGTTATCATATCCGGCCACGAAAAATCCCACCCCTGCTTCTGTAATCCGATAAACACAATGAACCTTCACCCTTTGGCCGTTGATCAATTGATAGGCCTCCGGGATCCATTCCTCAATTTCACCCAGGGAAGTTTGGAGTACCAGATTTTTTTCGCGGATAAAACAGGCTTCAACACCGGTGAAATCCATTAGCACCTGGTCAGGGTCAGCACCCGGGGCCACTTCAATATCATACTTCAACCGGCCCTTGTCGCTGTAATAGTTCACATTTATGCCAGGATAAATTGCCTGGTGGTGCAGCATACTGAATGCCGGGACATCAGTCTGCCAGCGCTCGGGGTTATTTCCAAGAAAGTAGTGATTTTTAAAAGCCAACTCACCCGAAGGCATAAGTTGCCCGATAGAGGCCTGACTCGAAACCCATCTCATGCGGTAAGCAATGCTTTGAAAGGACTGATGCTGGGAGCGGTGAGCATGAGAATGGCTTCCACCCTCACTGACGTTTTGATGAAGCAGTGCAGTGTAGCCGCTATCGGTAAAGAAAAGTGCACCACTGGCCAGCCTTACCTTATAGGCAAAATCCCCGGGCCATTGTCCACGGTTGGGCACAAATTGGGCCTCCGATACTGGCTCCTGGCCGTACAGGGAACCAAAACACAGTAAGCCCAAAAGAAATATGACGATAGGTCTGCTCATTAAATTTCCAACCTACTAAGGTACCAATAATCATGGCCGCATAATTTTCCTTGGGGCTGCAATTATTAAAAGCTCCAATACCTTAGTAAGGAGTGGGCAATAGCTCCCCAACGATAAAACTATACTCACCGTTTTGCAACCGGGTAGCGATAAGGTACCTGCTTTTGTCAGGCTTTAACTTTAGCTTTTGCTCAATGATGTTTGCCTTTTCAGGAAAATTGCGACTAATCACATTAAAACGGCCGCCTTTTAGCTTTTTATCCCAGGGTTTCAGAACCTCTTGCACGGTGAATATTTTGCCGGGAAACCTGGAGAGAAGCTCCTCCGATGTGAAAAAATTGCTTTGGGGATGCAACTTGTGTAGATCATTCTCAACAGCCAGCCTGTCCTGTCCACGGGCTTTCAGTACGGAAGCATTGGGTTCGTAAAGATAAGACCCCGGCATAGCCAAAGCTGGCAAAGCTCCGCCTGCTTTTTGGGAAAACTGAAAAGATTCTGTTTGAACAGGGGTGAGGTTAAATGTACGGATCAGAGGCTCAGAGGAGTTTTCCCTCAGAACAAAAATGAGTTCGCGGCATTCATTGCGCACACTTATTACCCAAACCTCATGTACCTGTTCCAATTGGCGAAGGCCTTCATTAATGTCAAGCATCGGGCTGGCTTTGATAAGACTTGTGCGGCCGGTGCGACAAAACAGGTCGAGGTGGCCCGTTACATCGGGCTGGCAGCTGGAAAAGGATACCATTTTCTGATTGTGCTCATCCCTGCGGTACGGGTCGGCATAAACGACATCTGCATCCGAGGTTCTCAGAACTTCAATCCCATCATCACACATAACATGAATGGGACTTTTAAGGACTTTAAAATTATGCTCCGCCAACTGTGCCAGCTCCGGGTCTTTTTCCACGTAAGTAGTGTGGTTAAATGATGCGGAAAGAAAAAAGGAATCAATACCCAACCCTCCGGTAATATCCAGAAGATGATCACCGGAAATAAGGGAAGCTTTTAGGCGGGATGTATCTTCCGAACTGGCCTGCTGCAGCGGGAGGCTCCCGGGCAGGCGTAGTTGGAGAGTTCCATACCAGGCGGGGACCTTTTTACGGATCTGCTGATGGGCCCTGATTTGCCCGATAAGGAATCGCTTATGGGCATCACCCTGAAATTTGAGACTAAGGGCAACAGGGTCAGCTTTTAAATTAGACCTGATAAAGGTTATGTCCTCCTCTGAAGAAGAGGCCGTGTCGAAGTTCATGATCCCGGCTCTCCCTTAAAGACATATTCCAGAATATTAGCACCCATCCTCAGGGCTTTTTGCCGCGCTTCCGGTGGGTCGTTGTGCACCTCCGGGTCTTCCCAGCCATCGCTCAGATCGCTTTCGTAGGTATAAAACAAAGCCAGCCGGCCCTTTATAAAAATACCGAATGCCTGTGGGGGCTGGCGATCGTGCTCATGAATCTTAGGAAGTCCGTCCTTCATCAGGTAGTGTTGCGAAAATATGGGATGATTTGCCGGTATTTCCCGCCATTCGGCCTCCGGAAATATTTTTTGGATCTCCGGACGGATAAATTTATCCATACCATAGTTGTCGTCAATGTGAAGAAATCCGCCCGCCTCGAGGTATAGCCTGAGCGCCCGGGCCTCCTCCTCATTAAAAACCACATTGCCGTGGCCGGTCATATGGATGAAGGGATAGGTAAAGAGATCGGGGGAGGAAGCTTCAACTACTTCATATTCAGGAGCAATGGAAGTTCCAAGATTCGCGTTGGTAAAAAGAATGAGGTTCGTAAGGGCTGTGGGATTAGCATACCAATCGCCTCCACCGTTATATTTCAGGATAGCCAGTTGGTAGGAGTAGTTCTGGCCCCAAAGCAGGCCTCCGCACATAATGAACAGACAAATGATGAGTTTCTTCATGTTTCGCAAATTAAAGAATTTGTAATGAGAAGGCATTGGATCGGTTTCAGACCCTAAAATGCCCATTTTAGGCGCTCTTCATTTCGGTAAATAATTATCCACAATACCTTGCTAACTAATTGTTTAAATACTTCTTATTCCACTTGGTTATTTACTAAATTCACCGTGAAAAACTAATCCTCCTTCGAATGAATAAGCTTTACATCCTCCTTCTTGCTCTCATTCTCGCGTATCCTTCTGACGCCCAGTTAACTACGACTTCTGCCACTTTCAGTACAGGAAATATATCTTCCGATAATCAAGGGGCAGTTACCGTTTCGGACAATTCCGGTTGTCCTGGCCTGCTGACTGTAAACGTACCGGCAGGTCGTTTTGTTACGGCAGTTCAGGTTGATTACGAATATGAAGCCCTTTTCAGTGGCAATGCATGGATAAGCGAACAGCGGTCTTATCTGGAGTGCGTGACAACCGGTACCAAAGAGTCAGCAATTTCCTTTGGCGATGTTTCCTCCAACTTTTCTGGAATTAAAACCTACAGTCGAAGCGGTCTTACAATTGCGAATGGCATTGTGCCGGCAGGAGGGTTGCAGTTTAAGCTTCATCTCTTCAGGACTTTTGGTGGGGGAGGGTGCAATACCAATTTTCAGATCGTAAAGAATAATACCTATACGGTAACTGTAACCCACGCCCCGGCACCCACTTGCCCCCCACCCAGCGGGTTGGCAATAAATACCATCACCTCCAGCTCAGCAGCTATTTCATGGACCAGCGGAGGGGCCACCAACTGGCAGATAGAATATGGCCCTAACGGTTTCACACCAGGCACGGGTACCATTGTAAATGCCAATACCAACCCTTTCACATTAGCGGGATTAAATCCCAGCACGGCCTATGAAGTGAGGGTAAGGGACAGTTGTGGCGTAGGGGATGTAAGCTTCTGGTCGGCCCTCGGAAATTTTAAAACAACCTGTGCGGTGGCAGCCTTACCGTGGTCCGATAATTTCGAATCTTCGGATTGGGTGGCTTCAACCTTCGGAAACACGGGGAGCATTGATACCTGTTACACACGAAACTTTAACAACACCTTTACCTGGGAAGCTGGTCCTCCTCAGTTTCAATCCAACTTTAGCGGACCCAGTGGAGATCATACCACCGGGAGCGGGAAGTACATGTTTACGGAGGTTAATGGTTTCGTAAACCCTGATACGGCCATCATTATTTCCCCGCCTCTTGATCTTTCTACAGTAACCCAGCCGGAAATGAGCTTTTGGTATCATATGTATGGTAATTCTATTGGAAACCTGGCGGTACGGGTTTCCAATGACGGAGGAGCCTCCTACACCTCCGTTTTTACACGAAATGGCCAACAACAGAACTCCCAGGCAGCGCCATGGCAAGAGGCTATTGTTAACCTCTCGGCCTATGCCAATGATACGGTGCTGATACAGTTCAGAGTTATTCAATCAGCTTTCGGAACCAACGGTGATGTGGCTATTGATGACCTGGTGGTACAGCAGCAACCGGCATGCCCCAAGCCTTCCAATCTCCAGGTGAGTGCTTCCACCACCAGCAGTATCACCCTCTCATGGACCAGCGGTGGGGCAACCGACTGGCAGGTGGAGTATGGCCCTCCCGGATTCACTATTGGCAACGGAACCATTGTAAATTCCGCCAGTAATCCCTTTACTATAAACGGGCTTTCAGCTTCTACATCATATGATTTCTATGTGAGGGACAGTTGTGGGGCGGCAGGGGTAAGCGTGTGGTCAACCAAAGTAAGGGGCACCACAAAGTGTGCGGTGGTGAGCGCTCCCTACCTACGTACTTTTAACGGGCCTAACTTTGATAGAGGGGTGTTTGTAAATGATCCCGGAACAATAGACACCTGCTGGGATCGGACACCTTTAAATGATTTTTTCTTTAAAACCGGTCCTCCGCAGTTTACATTCAATACCGGAGCAGATGTAGACCATACCACCGGCACTACCAGCGGCAAATACCTTTATACGGAGCGGACCTTTTTTAGTGCGCAAGGTGATACTACTGAATTGCATTCACCCCTTATAGACCTCTCACCACTCACTACACCGGAACTCAGTTTCTGGTATCATATGTATGGTGCGGACATCGGAGTGCTGAATGTGCTGATCTCCGATGACAATGGGGCCTCTTATAACAACGTGTATACCCGCAGCGGGCAGCACCAGGGTACCACAACAGACCCCTGGAAAGAAGCAATTATAAACCTCTCGGCTTATGCAGATGATACCATTATTGTAAAGTTTGAGGCAACACATATAGGTTTCGGAACCACAGCCCATACATGTCTTGATGATTTTGATGTTCACGAGGCTCCTACGTGCCCCAAGCCCCAGGACCTGGCGGTGGATATGGTATGGCATGACCATGCTGTACTCAGCTGGACCACCGGTGGAGCAGCCCAGTGGGAAATAGAATATGGTGGACAAGGCTTTACACCTGGTTCCGGCACACAGATTTCAATGCTAAACAATCCGGGAACTATTTCAGGCCTATCCCCTAATACTACCTATGACGCTTATGTAAGGGATAGTTGTGCTCCCGGTGATGCTTCGGTGTGGGTAGGGCCTGTTACTTTCCGTACCAAATGTCTACCGGCCACCACGCCTTACACCGAAGATTTTAGTGGAAGTGGCTTTAGTGCCGGTACATTTTTCAACGATCCTGGTTCAGTTGACGCTTGCTGGGCGCGTGACCCTGAAGATGAATATGTCTGGAAGGGCGGACCGCCTGTGTTCACATCTTTTAACACGGGGCCTGACAAGGATCACACCACGGGCCTCGCAACCGGGAAATATCTTTTTACCGCAACCATAGGATTTTCCGGTACTCTTCCATTAACTACCAATGCTTACAGCGAACTAATAGATGCCTCATCCCTCACAACTCCTGAGTTGAGCTTTTGGTATCATATGTTTGGTGCAGATATAGGCACTCTCGAAGTTGCTGTAACCCGTGGAGACGGTATATGGAATACTGTTTTTACTAAAACTGGCCAGGAACAAACAAGTAAAAGTGAGGCATGGAAAGAAGTAATTGTAGACCTTTCCGCCTACAGTGGAGATACCATCCAGCTGTTGATTAGAGCTACGAAGAATGTGCTATCCAATCAAACGGATATCGCAATTGATGATATTTCCGTCCACGAGCAGCCGAGCTGTCCGAAGCCACAGAACCTGGCAATTGTAGGAAAAACAAATTCCAGCATTGTACTCCAGTGGCAAAGTGGGGGCGCAACAAACTGGAATGTGGAGTATGGCAGCCCGGGCTTTACTCCCGGGAATGGTACAATGGTGAATACCACAGCCAATCCTTTTACCCTCACGGGACTATCAGCTAATACCGCCTATGATATTTATGTACGTGACAGCTGTGGTGTAGGAGATGTGTCGGTATGGGTGGGGCCTGTGAGAGACACCACCGATTGTAATCCTATTGCTGCACCCTATACTGAGAATTTTGATGGATCCGATTTCACGCTCGGATCGTTTTTCGCACCAGGAAACATCAACGCCTGCTGGAGCCGGCCAAGTGGATTGAGTTATGTATGGACACCGGAAACCAATAACTTTAATTTTGGTACAGGACCTGACGCAGATCATACCAGCGGCAACGGGCAATACCTGAATGCCGACCGCCTGTTCGGTACAGTGCTCCCAACTCTGGTAGCAGAAATCGAAAGTCCGTTAATAGATCTAAGCCCCCTCAATATCCCCGAATTGAGTTTCTGGTATCATATGTTTGGTACTGATATTGACTCGCTTGTTGTGGAGGTTTTCGATGGTGCCACCTGGTCACAAGAGCTTAAGCTAACCGGGCAGCAGCAAAACGCAAAAAATGACCCCTGGAAAGAGGCCATTGTAAATATCAGCGGCTATGTTGATGATACGATAAAGGTTCGTTTTCGGGCTTATCAAAACAACATTTTTGGCACATCCAATAACACTTCCATAGACGATATTGATATTCATGAACAGCCCTCTTGCCCCAAGCCTTCGCAACTGGTATTGACAGCTTCCACGGCAAATTCTGTAACCCTAAGCTGGACCAGCGGGGGTGCCACAAACTGGCAGGTGGAATACGGACTCTCAGGATTTACTCCCGGCACCGGAACTATAGTCAATGCCAATACCAACCCCTTTGCGGTGACTGGTTTAAACAGTTCTACAACCTATGATTTTTATGTCCGTGATAGTTGTGGGGCTGGTGATGTGAGTCAGTGGCTCGGGCCAATTTCAGGCACTACGGATTGCCTGCCATTGTTAGCTCCATTCACTGAATCATTTGATGGCTCCCAATGGTTTCCCGGGGTTAATTTTAATGATACCGGAAGTGTGGCCAACTGTTGGAACCGTACTCCCCTGTTCGATTACCTCTGGAAACCAGGACCACCTCCCTTTGCGCCTTTCGGAACAGGACCATCAGCCGATCATACTTCGGGTAGTGGAAAATACCTTTTCACAGAATCGATATTCTCAGGCGGCACCGCTCCTTTCACCGCCTTTGTTGAAAGCCCTGAAATTGACCTCTCCGCTCTTACCACTCCTCAACTTAATTTCTGGTACCATATGTATGGATTCGACATTGGTACCCTGGTTGTGGAGGTTGATGATGGTAATGGTTATACCTCGGTTTTCACGCGTACCGGCGAACAACAAATTTCGAGCACGGAGGCCTGGGAGGAAGCAATAGTAAGTCTGGCCGCCTATGCCAATGACACTATACGTCTGCGGTTTAAAGGCACTAAGAGTACATTTGGAGCCCGGGCAGACGTAGCTATTGATGACGTATGGATAGGGGAAGCTCCCAGTTGTCCCCGCCCGGACGGTCTTGCTGTTTCCAACACCAGCAGTACTTCCGTCACCTTATCATGGACCTCCGGTGGTGCCTCTAACTGGCTCGTTGGTTATAAGGCCACAGGAGCTACCGGACCACTCACAATAGTGCCGGCTGGCACTAATCCGTTTACCATTACTGGCCTCAATCCCTCCACTTCATATACTTTTTATGTAAAGGACAGTTGTGCAGCCAATGATGTGAGCGTTTGGCATGGGCCTGTTTCAGGATCCACGTTATGCGGAATTATCACCGCTCCATGGAACGAAAATTTTGATGGCAGTGAGTGGGTGAGTGGTTCAGGCGCTGGCAATCTTGGGAATCAGATAAGCCAATGCTGGAGCAGACCAAACACTAATAATCCGCACTTTGGTACAAGGCAGGGCCCCACTACATCTGTGCAAACAGGCCCCAATGGAGATGTTAGCGGAACGGGTAA
>CAZNMG010000316.1:0-6323 GCA_964574075.1 uncultured Owenweeksia sp. | reverse complement strand
AAACAAGCCACCCTCACCGACCTCACCGCTCTGGAGGCCGTGGGCGACCTGCTATTTGATTTTGCAATAAAGCCGGAGCGGGCCACAGAGTTTTTGAACGACCCGCGGCATCACCTTTTTCTCACCCATGATGGCGAAGATATCGTTGGGATGGCAAGCGGTTTTCACTATATACACCCCGATAAAAATCCTATACTTTTTGTGAACGAAGTGGCTGTGCTGGAGGAGTATCAAAATCGGGGCATCGGCCGGGAGTTGGTAAGACATCTTTGTGCCCTGGGCCAGGAATTGGGCTGCACCGAAGCCTGGGTAGCCACAATGGAAACCAATAATGCGGCCCGAAAAGCCTTTATAGCGGCAGGTGGTACTGAGGAGAAGGAGAAGGTTGTTTTAATAAACCTGAAGGTCTGAGAACCCCGAGCCAACTTTACACTTTACAACTTTAAAACCTTTAACCATCCCACCTCTCACTCCACCGCGCCAAAATCGTTTGGTGGTCAAATGCCAGATCCGGAAGGTCATTCAGTGAAAACCATTTGGTTGCTGCGGCATCGTCTGCTCCCTTTAACCCATTAACCTCCTGAAGGCTTATTGCAAAGGCAAAGCTTATCACCCTGCCACGGGGATCGCGGTCTGGTGCATCAAAGTAGCCTATAAAGTCGAGGTGCTCACGCTCCAATTGCAGACCTGTTTCTTCCTGCAACTCACGGACAGCCGCAGTGGCCACTTCTTCGCTGGTCTCCACGAACCCGCCAGGCAGTGCCCACAAACCTTTAAACGGATCATTGCCCCTTTTTATCAGCAGCACTTTTCCATTATGTTCCACAATTATATCTGCTGTAACCTCTGTTTTGGTGATTTCCATTTATTGCCGGTTTTATGGAATAAACAGCGGCAGGCCTTGAGCGTTCATATGATCTGTCTAACTTTGACCTCCAATCTCACTTATCATGAAAGAGCATAAAAAATATATAGAGGCCAATAAGGAACGTTTTCTAGAAGAGCTGAAGGATCTTTTGCGGATACCGAGCATTTCAGCCGATTCTAAATATAAGGGAGACGTAATGAAAACGGCAGAAGCCGTGGCGGAGAAGCTACGCGAAGCAGGAGCCGAAAAAGTGGAGATCTGCCCTACCCCCGGCTTTCCCATAGTTTATGCCGAACGTATTGTAGATGAAACCCTGCCAACGGTGCTCGTGTACGGGCACTACGATGTGCAACCGCCCGATCCGCTCAACCTATGGAAAACCGATCCCTTTGAGCCGGTGGTGCGCAAAACGGAGGTTCATCCCGAGGGGGCAATTTTTGCAAGGGGAGCATGTGATGATAAGGGCCAGATGTATATGCATGTAAAGGCGCTGGAAGTAATGACGGCTACGGACAGTCTTCATTGCAACGTAAAATTTATGATTGAAGGCGAGGAGGAAGTTGGCAGCGCCAACCTCGGCTGGTATGTAGAACGCAACCGCGATAAACTCGCCAGCGATGTTATCCTGATTTCCGATACCGGGATGCTCAGCAAGGATGTACCCTCAATAACCACAGGTTTACGTGGGCTCAGCTATGTGGAAGTGCGCGTTACCGGACCCAACCGCGATCTTCATTCAGGCTTATATGGCGGAGCAGTAGCCAATCCGCTCAACATCCTTTCGAAGATGATCGCTTCATTACATGATGAGAATAATCATATCACCATACCCGGCTTTTATGAAGATGTAGCCGATCTCACCGATGATGAAAGAAAGGAGATGGCAAAGGCCCCCTTCAACCTGGATAAATATAAGGACGCGCTGGAGCTGAAGGATGTGTGGGGGGAGCATGGCTACGTCACCATGGAACGAAACTCTATCAGACCTACACTGGATGTAAATGGTATGTGGGGAGGTTACACCGGTGAGGGTGCGAAAACGGTTATTCCCTCAGAGGTTTTCGCCAAGATTTCGATGCGGCTTGTGCCCAACCAGGAACCGGAGAAGATCACCCAGCTTTTTGTGGATCATTTTCAGAAGATTGCCCCCGATGCCGTACGGGTGGAAGTAAAGCCACACCACGGAGGTGACCCATATGTTTCGCCTACCGACAGTACAGGCTACCGTGCAGCAAGCAAGGCAATAGAAGAAAGTTTTGGCAAAACACCCGTTCCGGTCCGCAGCGGGGGCAGTATACCTATTGTTGCACTTTTTGAGCGTGAACTGGGTGTAAAATCAATCCTGATGGGATTTGGACTCGACAGTGACGCCATCCATTCCCCAAACGAGCATTTCGGCCTGTGGAATTACTACAAAGGAATTGAGACTATTCCACTTTTTTACAAGCACTTTGCCGGGCAGAAGTAGGGAAGGATCATTTATAATTAAACCAGGGCATCCATAATAGTGCCTTCGGCATCCTTACCACGCTGATAGTTTTGCACGATGCGGTACTTGATGGCGATCAGGTTTTTCAGAATGAGCACATACTCCGAAAGAATAACAGCCTGGGTTTTATTGATCTTCTTTTGAGAAGCATTTACCATTACCTGATTAAGGGCCTCCTGAAGCTCACTTTGCAGATGACGTTTGTGCCGCTGGAGGTCATCAATATTTCTTAGATTATCCTCGGCAAGCTTCTTTATTACCTCTTCCTCAAATTCAGTAAAGGCGGATTTGAGGTCCAGCACCGGATCCAGCAGGTTTTCGCCCGGCAGGGACTGATGATTATCGTTGTGCTCGTTAATTATTTCAACAAGATTGCCCAGGTTCAATTTCAGGTCGTCAATATGATGCTGGTTATAGAGCAATGCCGTACCATACTCCTGGCTGTGCGCTGATTTTTTTAACACGTATTTATAAACCACCTTTCTGAGCTTTTTGGACTCACTGGTATAGTTCTCCCAGGCTTTGTTCATCTTACGTACCGGCTTGCTTTTCTCTTTCTTGAGGTAATTGAAAGCATGCTGTACCACATCCAATTCATACTGGAGTATTTTTACAATATCCTCCTTCAGTACCTCAAAGAGTTTCTCCTGCTTCTCAGGATTCACCTCGCTGGCACGCAACATGGCAGTTTCCTTTTCCTTCTTGTTGAAGCGAATGTTGCTGTTTACAAAGAATACCAGGGCGCCAACTCCAAGGATTATAGCCACCCACGGTCCGCCAAAATATATGCCGGTGGCAATCGTACCTGCGGTAAAAAAGGCCATAAGTGCCGTGGTGAGCCACCCTCCGATCACATTGACCACCCCGGCCACCCTGTACACAGCGCTCTCGCGGCCCCAGGCTTTATCCGCCAGGGAAGTGCCCATGGCCACCATAAAGGAGACGTATGTGGTGGAAAGCGGCAGTTTGTAGGACGTGGCAAGGGCTATGAGAAGACTTGCCACAATAAGGTTTACAGAAGCCCTCACAAGATCAAAAGCCGGCCGGTCCATTTCGGAAACCTCGGCAATTCGATGATAAAAGCGAAGGTTCATTCGCCTGAGCGCACTTTCGGGCAACCATACACTTAGCCACCTACCTAACTGCAAGGCGCCCCCTACTATAAGCCGCGAAACAAAATTGGGCCGGAAGCGCTCATCACCTTCACTCTGACGGCTAAGACTTACTTCAGTTTCGGTAACCTTACGGGCTTTGCCCGAAAACCAAAGTGTGACCACCATGATGATTCCCGCCAGAAACAGGAAAATGAACGGAGTCCGAACCGCTTCTCCCAGTTGATCCATAAGATATAGATCCGGACTTATGCCACTCCCATTCCAGATTTGATAGGATTGAAAGCCAGCAAGGGGCACTCCTATAAAGTTGACCAAGTCATTTCCCGCAAAGGCCATGGCAAGGGCAAAGGTGCCAATAAACACCACTAACTTAAGTGGATGAGTACGGGCAAATTTCACCAGTAAAAAGACTGAAATAAACGAAATAATCAGGATGATGCCCACCAACATCCACTTATTATCTCCTATATATGCCGAAGTTTCATCACTAAGAAAGTTACTGCCTTTAGCTCCTTTTATGAGGAGGAAATAAACGATGATGGTTATAGCCAGTCCGGCAAAAACAATCCCATAACTGTTGAGATAGCGATCAATACGGAACGAAAACCACAGCCTGCATAGATACTGTACAAGGGCACCAATAGTAAAAGCCACTCCTATGGAAAGAAAAATACCTGTTACAATGGCAAGGGCTGTTGCAGTATTGATGGCACCCGCAACTTCACTGAGGTCTCCATTGGCATCAAGCGATTTCCATATGGCCACGGCCACAGCAGCACCTAACAGATCAAATACAATGCTTACCGTGGTTGAGGTGGGTAAGCCCAGCGAGTTGAAAACATCCAGCAGGAGGATGTCAGCCACCATCACCGCAACAAATATTACCATCACCTCGGAAAAGGAAAATACCTCCGGGTGAAAAATACCTTTACGGGCGATCTCCATCATTCCACTGGAAGACAATGCTCCCATCAAAACTCCCCCTGCCGCTATTATAAGTATAGTGTTTCGGCCTGCCACCTTAGAACCTATGGCAGAGTTCAAAAAGTTGACAGCATCATTGCTTACGCCTACGATCAGGTCAGCAATGGCCAGCAAAACCAGTACAATGACAACGATCAAATAAGTATCCATCAATTTTTACCTTTAGAACCTTAAATCCCGCAAATTAACGAAGAATGAGGTTCAAGGTTTGAAGTTATTTTCAGTTGGCATTTGTCTCTTCTTTTAATTGCTTTTTGATGGCTGTTGGAGTTGGGATTAAGCTACAAAAGAAGAAAGGTTGCTTCCTTACCACCCCCACTTGCCTGACCCACTGCAGAAAACCCGTTGTCAAATAGCTGTTATTTTGGTCGATTAAATAATCTATCGTAATATTGCAATTAAATGACTAAGCAATGGGGGTTACCCGCTCTGATCTCTTTACCGACCAGCAAAACGAACTGGCCAAAGTGGCTAAGGTACTGGCACACCCAGCCCGAGTTGCCATTGTACAACACCTGGCCAAAATTAATGCCTGTATCAATAGTGACCTGGTACAAGAGCTGGGTCTGGCGCAGGCCACTATCAGCCAGCACTTACGTGAACTTAAGGAGGTAGGCCTTATCCAGGGAACAATCGAGGGGGTTTCGGTTAGTTACTGCATAAACCCAGGCCGTTGGAATGAAGTGAAAGCTCTACTAAACCAGCTCTTTGATGAGTATAAGCCCGAAGACGGCTGTTGCTGAAAATTTTTTGAACCCAATGATCGTAAAATCGCAATTAAATAAAGTCATATGAAAACTTCCGATGAACTAAAACAGATCGTAAAACAAAAGTACAGTGAAATTGCCCTGCAGGATAAGGCCCTGAACCAGGCATCATGCTGTGGGGCGGGGGGAACATCGCAAGAGGTGTACAACATAATGACCGATGATTATTCGGGAAAGCAAGGCTACAATGCCGATGCCGACCTTGGCCTGGGCTGTGGCCTTCCCACTCAGTTTGCCCTGATTCAAAAGGGAGATACTGTTATTGATCTTGGTTCAGGAGCCGGAAACGACTGCTTTATTGCCCGCCACGAGACAGGGGAAGCCGGCAAAGTGATCGGCATTGATTTTACAGAAGCAATGATCAATAAAGCTCGCGTTAATGCCGAAAAGCTCGGTTACCACAACGTGGAATTCCGTCAAGGAGATATTGAAAACATGCCCGTTTCAGACGATATAGCCGATGTGATTGTGAGCAACTGCGTGCTCAACCTAGTACCCAATAAGCAAAAGGTGATCCGTGAGATTTTCCGCGCACTGAAACCGGGAGGTCATTTCAGTATATCTGACATCGTTTTGGTGGGAGATCTTCCCGAAGCTTTACAGCAGGATGCGGAAATGTATGCCGGCTGCGTTTCAGGAGCCATTCAGAAAGAGGAATACTTGGGTTACATCCATAAAATGGGCTTCGTAAATGTTTCCGTGCAAAAGGAAAAATCAATTGTAATTCCGGATGACATCCTGAAAAAGTACCTGAACGAAAACCAAATAGTGGATTTTAAGAAGAACCAAACCGGGATTTTTAGTATTACCGTATTTGCCCAAAAACCCGGAGTGATGAAAGAAAAACCTCGGGTAAAATTAGCAGAGCTGCAAAACGAAACATGCTGCACGCCCGGCTCCGGGCGCTCGAGGTCGAGCTGGACCAGGCGCGGGAGTTCGCCGGCGCCTTCGACGTGCTGCGCGTCCGGAGCCCGAGCGTCGAGCCGGGGGAGCTGGAGCGGCTCCGGACGGACTTCGTCGCGCCGATGATGGCGGCGAGCCGCCGCGACTGGATCCACCTCCTGCTCACGCACTGGCCCGAGGCCGGCGCGGCGTCGCTC
>CAZNMG010000315.1:0-2531 GCA_964574075.1 uncultured Owenweeksia sp. | reverse complement strand
GTATATTTCTTTTAGTCATGGAGCTGTCGTCAGCATGAGGGATCCCGCCTTTCAGCGGGATCGTATAGAAGGCCGCCAAACCAATACACCTTCAATAATCTTGAACCCTGCGTTGGTGCGCGTACCTCTAACCCTCCCCCTCTTGCCCATTCCAAATTCCATCTTACATTTGCAAGTAATTACTCACTTTCATGACGGAGAAACAGCAGAAGATAGTACAGGCCGCTTTAAAACTTTTCGCCATGGAGGGCTATGCCTCCACTTCAACCAGCAAGGTGGCCAAAACCGCAGGGGTTTCCGAGGGGCTTATCTTTCGCCATTTTGGCAATAAGGAAGGGCTGCTAAAAGCTATCCTTGATCAAAGCTATGAGATGGCCCGAAAAACCTTTGCAGATATAGTGATGACCACAGCTCCCAAAGAAGTAATCCGGAAAACCCTGGAGCTGCCCTTTCTGATTGGTCAGGAGCAATACGAAATGTGGCGGCTCACCTATGCGCTGAAATGGCAAACCGACCAATACGACAAAAGCTTTACTGAACCGGTAAAACTGGTGCTGCGCAACGCCTTTGAAAAACTCGGCTATGAAGATCCCGATGCAGAAGTGGAACTCATCTTCATGCTGATTGACGGTGCTGCAACCGCCTTGCTCCTGCATGAGCCCGGCAATAAATCAGACATTCTGAAAGCTCTTAAAAAGAAATACGGCCTCTAAAAAAATTTTACCCAGTATAAAAGTAAGTAATCACTTAACACCTCCCCCTGATGACAACACTCGACAAATCAAAACCAGTAATGGTAACCGGAGCCACAGGTTACATAGCCGGATGGCTGGTCAAAAAACTTTTGGAAGAAGGATTTACCGTACATGCGGCTGTGCGAAATCCTGAGAAAAAAGAAAAAACCCAGCCCCTGGATGAATTGGCGGCTAAGCTACCGGGAAACATCAAGTATTTTAAAGCCGACCTTCTCGACAAGGGCTCTTATGCCGAAGCCATGGAAGGTTGCGAATTGGTATTTCACACTGCCTCCCCTTATATCCTCAATGTAAAGGATCCGCAAAAGGAACTTATGGACCCGGCCCTGGAAGGAACGCGCAATGTATTGGAGCAGGCTGGCAAAACGCCCTCTGTGAAAAGGGTGGTGCTCACCAGCAGTTGTGCCGCCATCTACACCGATGCCATTGACACTCAAAAAGCACCGGGCGGTAAGCTCACCGAGGATATGTGGAACACCACCGCGAGCCTGGAATATCAGCCCTACTCCTATTCTAAAACACTGGCTGAAAAGGAGGCCTGGAAGATGGCGGAGGCCCAAAACAGCTGGGACCTTGTGGTGATTAATCCCTGCGGAGTTTTTGGCCCGGCCTTGAATCCAAAAGCCTCTGACTCGGAGACTGTAAGAATGCTAATACAAATGGGCGATGGCACTTTGAAGATGGGAGCCCCCAAAGTGGGAATCGGACTAGTGGATGTAAGGGATGTGGCTAGCGCACACTACGAAGCCGGTTTCAGGCCACAGGCGAGTGGAAGACATATTGTTTGCGCCCATAACACCAATTTCCTGGAGATGGCTCAAACCCTCCAGGATAAATACGGAGATGGGTATCCCATTCCAAAATCTGCACTTCCGAAATGGCTGCTGATGCTGATCGGCCCACTCGTCAACAAGTCGCTGTCGCGCAGATTTATCCGGAACAATGTAAACGTGGAGTGGAAGGCAGACAATGCAAAGAGTAAAAAGGAATTGGGCATGGAGTACCGGCCTCTCCGGGAAACCATGGAAGACTCTTTTCAGATGCTGATCGATCATCAACTAATACCCATCAGGAAATAATGAAAGCAATACTATTTGGTGCCTCGGGCATGATCGGCAAAGGTGTGCTTCTGGAATGTCTGGATCACCCTCAAGTTGAGCAGGTGCTGGCTGTGGGCCGTTCAAAGGTGGAACCGGAGCATCCAAAACTCAGGCAAATCACTCACCATGATTTTACCGATTTCTCCGGTATTGAAAGTGAATGGAAGGGTTATGACGCCTGCTTCTTTTGCCTGGGCATTAGCGCGGCCGGCATGAAGGAAGCGGACTACCGCAGGATCACCTACGACTTTACCATGGCTGCGGCCAAAATCCTTTACAAGCTAAACCCGGGAATGACCTTCACTTATGTTTCCGGGCAAGGGACGGACTCGAGTGAGAAAGGCAGAATGATGTGGGCACGAGTGAAAGGAAAAGTGGAAAATGACCTGCTGGCCATGGGTTTCGGCAGGGCAGTCATGTTCCGGCCGGGAGCCATTATTCCGAGGCGGGGGATTAAGTCGCGGACCCGGGCTTATCAATTCATGTATGACTACCTGGGTTGGTTGCTAAAGATCATTGAAAAGATGGCTCCGGATTCGATAACGGATACAACAAAAATCGGCCGTGCCATGATCAACGTTCACATGAAGGGCACCAACCAAAAGATCCTGTACTCTAAAGACATTAACGCCTTAGCCCAATTATGAAAAAAGCCTTTAAAATTCTGAAACGAATG
>CAZNMG010000314.1:0-8289 GCA_964574075.1 uncultured Owenweeksia sp. | reverse complement strand
ACCTGCCGTCCAAAGCTGGCTATCTTCTTCCAGGGATGGTTCCACTTCCTGTGCCATTACCAGCAAGCCTGGTATCTGGAAGATCATTATCAGGAATATTCTTTTCACCATGGGTCTCTTAAGCTTTCTGCAGTTTTCTTTTAAAGGCCGTACGTATTGCGGATATAATGGTCCCTCTTATTGAACTCATGCTTTATTTCATCTATTTCCATTCGCCATGCCATTGTATTCTGAGGCTGGTAATACTTTGCAATGAGATAAAGTATTTCATCTTCAATTATCCGGGCGCGGTTATCCACAATATCAAAAAAAGGACCGGCACTAAATAGCTGGTAAAGCTCTTTCTGACGCTTCCAAAGCTTATCCTCAAAGCCGGTGGTTTGGATCATGAGCCGGTAAATTTTTGCTACATCATAGGATCGGTATTCGAGTTCGGGTAGTTTGGCATTTTTCGCATTATAGGCCACATAATCAAGGTCGAATAGAAAAAAGCGGAAGGGCTGACCGTTCACGCTGTATACCCTGACATTGTTTTCGGGCCAGTCGCGGTTGCCTATGTAATCCTGGAAAATAAGGTAATCGATGAAGTTGTCGGCATCGATCAATTCCGCCATTGCCACGGGGTCTTCGGCCTCTATAGCATCGGTAAGCCGATTGGACAGGGAGAGGTCACCCCCATCAAACTCGAGGTTGCCATTGTCTACATCTACCTCCAACAGGGTGATATCCTCCACCTCTACCTGGTTCAGGCGTGCCAGGCCTTCTCTATTGCTTTCCGTACGCAGATTGAGCAGCCCATAGTATTCTCCGTTTACAAAAGCATGTACAGGGCGGCCGTACATCAATTCAAAATCGAGATCGTAAAAAATGGCGTACTCGGTATATGCAAGATCCTTTATCATGCTTCGGCCAAAATCGTTACCTGAATTTCGAATGCGGAGCGCTTTGAAATTATCCAGATGGTCTCCTTCCAGCACTTTTGCAGGTTGTAGTATCCCAAGGCTGTCATTGGGCACATCCTCAGAGAAAATAAACCCGATGGATTTCATGGCGCTTCGGACGGATGAAGCTCCGCGCAACTCCATCAGGACGTGCCTCTTCTTCATCAGGGTATCCTTGGTTGCACTCAGCATATGAACTTGTCCCTCAATAATGATCTTCTCTTCAAAATTTGAGAACATATAATTAAAAGTAGCCGGGTCGGCTGTAATTTCAATTATGGGCAGTTCCGTTTGCATGGTGGCGGCTTGCATGCCTGTAATATCGGGAAGCTCATCCTCGTATTCCAGCTCACTACATGACGCCAAAAAGCCCAATGCCAGTATGACAGCAATATATTTCATCAAAAGAAGTGATAGTTGATCCCGATCATGACTTGATCGGAAGGATTGTAAATGAGGTAATGATCGGCCCGGGGATATACAATTTTAGAGTAGTGAAGACTTGCCCCCAAACCCCTGTATATTCTGTACAGTAATTCCACTTCCACATTATATCTGAAGTTTTCACTGGTAGCGGAACGCAGGTCTTCTTCATTCCTGTTATTTTCGGTAACCCAATGCAAACCTGTCGCCCAGTTTTCGGCAGCCCAAAAGCGCATTCCTATGGTGTTTAACACCCTGGTGGCATTTCCTGTAAAAGGCTTGTCCTGAAAGGAACCTTCAAAATCATAGGTCCTCAGTCCGAGCGCAAACTGACCCTCCAGAAGTGAGTCGGCAAACCGATAGGTAAAGCTGATGCGTCCACGGTATCCCTTTGCCGTGTATTCTGAAACAGGTTGGTCATTCCATAAAGAAAGGGAATGATCCTGAAACCCGAGAAAATAGGATCCCGAAACTTCTATACCGGGCTGGGCCCACGCGGCTGATGTAGCCATAAAAAGCCCGAGGAAAAACATATAATAGCTGCGCATGGATGTAAAAACGTAATGCTTCAGGTAAAGTTTATTTTAAAATATATGCCACGGATAGCAGGGCTTCCGCTTTCAAAAGTAACAAGGTTTTGCACGAAATTAATTCGCCACATTGAGATTGCCGCGAATAAATTTGATAGCCGCAGAATATGCCTTTCCCGCTGCCACGTGGTTGTAATTTTCATTACTGGGATTGGCAAATGCATGGTTGGCATCAAAGGTAATCACCTCCAGGGTTTTGTCGGCCTTCTCCATATTGATCTGAAATTGCTCTACTACCTCCGGACTTACCCAGCTGTCATTAATTGCAAAGATTCCCAATACGGGTGTCCTGAGTTTCTCCAGCCTGGCCATATCGTCCTCCGGCATTCCGTAGAACATAACGCAGCCATCGGCCTGCTGCTCCATCATAATAGCTGCCTGCAAGGACCAACTCCCGCCATAGCACCAGCCTACAGTTGCAATATCCGCTGCATTGCCGGCATAACTAATAGCTCCTTTTATAATATTGCGGAGCCGCTCATCCTTAGCCGATTGCATATACTCCTGTGCCTGCTCCCGATCAGTGGCCACCTTTCCATCGTACAAATCGATGGCTAACACATTTACATCCTCCAGATCATTATAATATTTGAGGGCTTCCTTTTTTATGTTGTTATTCAGGCCCCACCACTCATGAAAAATAAACACCCACTTATTGGTAGGCACATGAGCGGATAGCAGGAATCCGTTTCCTTGCTGCCCATCCGGGGTTTCGAATGTGATCATCTTTCCTTCGCCCTGATAATCACTGATTTTTGGCGAGGCATGCACATCTGCAAATTGCTTGTCATTGCCAAGGGCGGCAAATTTCTGGGTTGCTGACATTTGGCAACAGCTCATTTGTTGAGCCACCAAAGGTTGCACGCAAAAGCTGAAAACTAATAAGGTAGGAAAGTAAATATTACGAAGCATGGGTTCTGTATTTTAAAAGTTCAACATTCTTCCTATCTCAATGTTCTTGCACTGAGTGGCACTAATCAAAGAGAACAAACCTGAACTATGACTGGAAAATACGATGTGGTGATAATTGGTGGAGGCTTGGCCGGCCTCAGCGCTGCCATTGAACTGGAAAAGTTTAACCTTAAAGTACTGATACTTGAGAAGGAGGATCGTGTGGGTGGCAGGGTAAAAACCGATGTGATGAATGGCTACCGCCTTGACCGTGGCTTCCAGGTTTACCTCACCGAATATCCCGAGGGCAAGGCTCTTCTTGACTATGATGCACTCAATTTATCATCATTTGCCCCTGGGGCTATTTGTTTTAATGGTTCCAAAAAATTTGAAGTTTACGATACCACCCGTGATAAATGGGCTGTTCCCAAAATGGCCATGTCACCCGTGGGGGATTTTATGGATAAGGTGCGAATGGGCAACCTCAATGCCCGTCTAAAAAAAGCCACGATATCAGACATTTTCGAGCGGCCGGAGCACACCACTATGAAGTATCTCCAGGGCCAGCGCTTCAGCAAAAAAATAGTAGACCGCTTTTTTCAGCCTTTCTTATCCAGCATTTTTCTGGAACCGGGATTGGATACTTCCAGCCGAATGTTTGAATTCGTTTTTAAGATGTTTGCCCAGGGTGCTGCAGCGGTACCGGCCGGGGGAATGGAACAGATCCCTATCTACCTTAAAAATGCGCTCAAGAGGACAGAGTTCAGGTTTCATACGCAAGTGAAATCTGTAGGCAGCAATGAGGTGATCCTCGAAAATGAGGAAAATATACACTGTGAGAATATCATTGTAGCCACAGCCTCTCCGCTTATCCCGCAGATGGCTTCAGATATAAAATGGCAGAGCGCAGCCACTTATTACTTTGCGGCCAACCGGAGTGTCTTAAAAAAGAACATCATCGCCCTTCAATACAACCCAAAGAGGCTGGTAAATAACTTTGCGGTGATGAGTGATATTTCCAAACATTATTCTCCCAAGGGAAAACACCTGGTGAGTGTGAGTCTTACGCACATTCCCAATGATTCCGTGGAAGAAGTCACGCGGCAGATCCGCAATGAATTGTCCCCTGCATTTGGCCCGTCAGTACATCAATGGGAATTTTTGAAGAACTATCATATTAATAAAGCCTTGCCCGATACCGGTAACGCACGTAATGATGTTCCAATTACCGAAACACGTATAAGGGATGGTCTATATCTGGCCGGTGACCAGCTTCTGAACGCCTCGATAAACGGAGCGCTAAAAAGTGGTAAGTTGGCTGCCCAGGCAGCCGTGCTGCATTTTGATGCCAATAGAAAATGAGAGTATTAGACACCATTCCACATTCCACCTTTAAAATTACTGCCTACACCCTTGACCGCTACTATTATGTGGAGATTGAAGCAGGGCCAATGAAGCAGTGTTATAAGCTTCATAAGGACACCACAGATGGCCTCGAGGGTATTAGAAAATGGCTGAGCGATGATTTCCTTAAGGAGGTGCAACGGATATTTGAAGTGATGTACAAAAACCACCAGGCCTCCATTCAAAAGAATTTGCCCAACCAGTAAGTTATCCTTTACCTATCCTTCCCAAATGCGTGTTTTGAAAGGAATCCGGATATTTTAAACCATATCCCAGCATACGGTCAAATGAAGAGTGCCCGAAAAACACACTTCCGATGATCATTCCCCACTCCCAGTGGAGAAAGTATCCCACTGCAAAAAGCAGAAGGGCAAGCCCCTTATGATGGAGTAAATTATAGGCGATCGCACCAATACGTGGGTTTATAGCATAAGCCACGAAGCTGATATCAGGCGCCAGAAACAAAGCGGCATAAATCCAGAAGGAGCGATCAGTGCACCAACTATACAGCATGAAGGAAAAGAGGAGCATCGCCAGCTCCTCCATTCCTATCTGAAATTTCATACTGCGTTTCACCGTGCAAATTGCCTGGCTAGTTTCGCGTTCTTTGGCCCTTCTGAATAATCGTAAAAACCTTCACCGGATTTCATCCCCAGCTTACCGGCTGTAACCATATTGACCAATAGCGGTGCAGGAGCATATTTAGGGTTTCCGAAGCCTTCGTAGAGTACGTTGAGGATGGAAAGACAAACATCGAGTCCAATAAAATCCGCCAGTTGCAGCGGGCCCATAGGATGAGCCATTCCCAGCTTCATTATGGTATCGATCTCTTCCACACCAGCTACACCTTCGTGGAGGCTGATGATGGCTTCATTGATCATGGGCATCAAAATGCGATTTGCTATAAAGCCAGGGTAGTCGTTGCACTCGGTAGGCACTTTCCCCAAACCTTTTGACATCTCCATGATCTGGCGTGTTATATCATCCGAAGTGGCGTAGCCGCGGATGACTTCCACCAGTTTCATCACCGGTACCGGATTCATAAAGTGCATGCCGATGACCTTCTCAGGGCGTTTGGTGGCCGCTGCAATTTTAGTAATGGAAATAGAAGAAGTATTGGTGGCCAGAATGGTTTTCTCCGGGCAAATCCTGTCCAGCTGCGCAAATATTTTAAGTTTAATGTCAAGGTTCTCAGAAGCTGCCTCCACCACGAGATCCGCCTCTTTTATTGCTTCCTCGAGTTTGGTGTGGGTTGAAATATTTTTAAGGGTAGCTGTTTTCTTATCTTCATCAATCACCTCCTTACTCACCTGACGGTCGAGGTTTTTCTCAATTGTCTTCAGGCCTTTTTCCAGTCCTTCTTCGGAAATATCCACCAGGTTTACCCGGTAATCATTCTGAGCAAATACGTGAGCGATGCCATTGCCCATTGTGCCGGCACCGATTACTGTTACATTCTTCATGTAGTCGTTTATTTATATTCTGAAATTGCTTTTAAAACATCTTCTGCACCCTCCCATGATCAGGGCTTCAATCGTCCACAAGCTGGTTGATCAAGAGTTGGTTGCTGGCCACAAACTCATCGTAAACAGGGGTCCCCGGGCCTGCAAATCCGGTGTGTATTTTCACCACTTCATGATCGCGATTGAGGTAAATGGTGGTCGGAAAGCTCATCACGTGATTGAGCATCGGCAGGATATCTCCTGCCCTGTCTTCACGTGTGGCACCCGCCAACAACACCGGGTACTGAATATCGAGGTCATCTATCATCCGCCTGGCCCGTTTTATTGCTGTTTCACGGTCTTTGGCCCTTTCAAAGGTGAGACCTACAATCTCAAGCCCGTCCTCGTGGTGTTCATCATAAACCTCGCTCAGGTAGCGCGATTCATCCATGCAATTGGGACACCAGCTCCCCATTATCTGTACTATTACAGGCTTGCCTTTGAACTGCTCGTCCTGCAAGCTCAGCGTATCCCCTTTAAGATCGGGAAAGCCGAAGGAAAAAGTATCATAGCCTTCCTTGAGGTAAGTGAGGGTATCGGCATCCGCCAGTTCAAAATCCTGGTCACGGAAAGCGATCCATGGCGCCATATAGCTGCGGCCGGAATAAAACCGGCCTTCCATTTTTTGCCCGTCTTCTATGGAGGCTTCAAAATAGTAAAGATTAGACCCATCAAAGGTGGAAAGCCTAAGCTGATTGCCGGTTAAGCTTCCTTCGAGATATCGATAATCGCCTGTTTCGGTTAAAACAGTGCCTGTGACATGTGTTCCCTTCTGCTGAAAATAAGCCAGTGCGTCCTGCTGCTCCCCGGTATTCGGATCAAACTGCACCCGCCATTTTTCATTGATATCGCAGCAGTTGGGTTCCCTTATCCGAAAACGGGCCGAATCGCCTTTCAATGCCTCGAAAGAGAGCCGGTAATTTTGGGCGTCTGGTTTCACAAAATATCCGGTTAGGCGCCTTCCCTCCTTCTTTACCATAAAATAATTGGCAAACACCGGCATCTGTATCTTCAGGGAGTCCCCAACAGTGGTAATTTCATTGACCTCTATGCGCTCCTCACCATTGCGGATGATCATCGTATTCACGCTGTCTTCGGTGATCCATTCAAAGTTAAACGGAAGGAGAATACTATCATTAAGAGCTATCTCTCCCCGCCAGAGCCCTCTGTACACCTCGGGCTCGCTTTCAGGAGAGGGTGTAGGGCTGTTGCATCCCCAGGCAGATACCACAATGAAAACGATCATTAACTTCTTCATAATCTCATTTTTGTGAAAGCTCATTAATATTTTCTCCATCTTTTTGGGCAAGTATCTCAATAAGATATACCTGCTGAAGCGTTGTAGCCCGCGTAACAGGATCTAAAAAGCGCATCGTAAGGCGGGTAACGGAATGCCTTCCCATCTGGTAAACCACCCGCGCATCAAAATCGCTCATTACATCATGCAGGTAGGGATCCGTTGTAATCAGGTAAATTTCCTCACCCCGCGCCAGACGCTCCTGCACCTGTTCATCATTGGCGATATCGAGTTGCGAATCCTGTAAATAGTATCCCAGGCTAAATGAAAAAAAGTTGTAGAGGAAAATGTCTTCGTGGGCAATGCCCATTTTCTCAACTTTTTCAGCCATCTCTTCGCCCGGCTGGTGCTTCATTAATTCGGGGTAAAACCAGGCATTAAGTGTAAAATTGGCACTCAGTGAAATGATCACTGAAGCCACTATGATCCTTACTTCTTTATCGAGACCACGCATAATGAGCACCAGAGCCAATACCAACAACAATAAGCTGAGCAAAAGTTTCCAAAGTGGTGCTCCGGGAAAGTACTGGAAATAAATAAGATAAAGCACCAGGCCGGTTCCTACCGCCACTATAAATTGTAGGAGTAACGCTGCAACTTTACCGGCTTTGGAGGGCTGCTCCCAGATGTGCTTCCACCACACTGCTGTGAGAATAGCAGCCAAGGGAAACAGTACAAAGATGTAATGTGGCAATTTATAGGACGACATGGAAAAGGCAATAATGTGCAAGAGGAAACCTCCCAGTGTTAACAGTTCAGGGAGCGGCTCATCCTTAAAAATGGCTTTGAATGTGCCCGAAAGCCGCCAGAAGAAACCCACCAGGAAAATGAATGCCCAGGGAAGAAAGGACCATAAAAGGTTGTGGATAAAAAAAAGCGGCCCCGAACCGTCAGACCAATCACTTTCACCGGTAATCCTGCCGAAGCTTTGTGTCCAGAAGTAGAATTTAAGCCCTGATACATTCTGTTGCTGTGTCATGCCATCCGAGCTCGGCATAAAGATCCTCTTCTCAGGGTGCAGGTCAAATTGATGGTATAAACCCCATAGCATCGGGCTTAGCATTACCCCCACCACAACAATAAGTACAAGATATTCCCAGCGCAGAAAATCGCGCCACCGGCTTTTTCCCACCAGGTAGCTGACAATGGCGAGCACCGGAACCATAAGACCAATGGGCCCTTTGGTCAGCATGGCCAGGCCTATTCCCACTGCAGCGCCTAAAAGCCATTTCCAGCGGTTG
>CAZNMG010000313.1:0-4463 GCA_964574075.1 uncultured Owenweeksia sp. | reverse complement strand
CGAATTGAAAAAAGCCTGACGTAGGAAGGCTACACCTCCCCCCGGAAAACCTTATGGGTATAGTAGGTTTCCATGTGGCGTGCCTTTCGTGAATCAAATATGTCCTTTACCGTAATAAGAATACCTGTTTCCTCCACCTTGCCAAACTCCTCATTAAGGGCTGTGCCGAAGGTCTTCATGGTGCTTGAAATACTCATGTAGGTATTGATAAGTGGCGGGATATTTTCGCCCCGTTGCCGTATCTCACGGTTTAAAATTGTGTAGGCTTCCTTATAAGGCATACCTTCAAACATCGGAAAGTATGGCTCGAGTTCTTCCGGTTTTATCAAAGGCTTCTCCGGTCTGGCCAGTTTCTGCTCATCCGGAAAGAATTTATGAAGAAACGCCAGGAGGATGTTGCGGGCTTCACGCTGGTACTGCGGGTACATGGTTACCTTTCCCAGCATATATTCCACATCCGGATTTAAAACCACCACTGCTCCCAAACCATCCCAAAGATTATCCATGGAAAAGAGCCCCTTGCGGGAGGCTCCACGCTGGTATTTTGGCTGCACAAAGGAGCGGCCAAGTTCTACAGTTGTAGGAAGGTAATCGCGGTAAAACTCTTCTGAAAGTTCGAATAGGTGTGCCGTGGCGGACGTGATTCTGCCATGCTCATCCCGGGCCGCTTTTTTGCACATCAAAAGGCGATAGCCGGCAATGATCTCCTGATCTTCCGGATCCCAAAGTACCAGTTGCTGGAAGGGATTTTCGGCCGTATCGTAGTCATCAATGTCATAAGCCTTACCGGTACCCCCACCGGCCGAGCGAAAGGAAAGCTCTCGCAAACGTCCAATCTCAAGCATCACATTTGGAGAATCATGATGGGTGAGCAGGTAAAGCTGATTTTTCAGCTTATTGGTATGCCGCAAAAACTTGTCGGCCGTCAATTCATTTATGATCAGTTGGCGATCAACCGGGGGTATAATTTCCTGCATTCTAATGTGCGTTTGGCAAGGCGTAGGCGATCCTTCTTACTTCAGCGGCCCACTCCGAATTTGTTTTAGAGCGATCAAAAGTTTGGTAAGGGATGGCTTTTCCAAACCTTACGGTAATGGTTTTTCCCCGTTGCCGAAACATTTCATCCGCAAGATAAAACATTTCAATATTGGCTTTAATGCCCAGGCGTCTGCGCCAGCGAGACAGGTTGTAGAAGAACTCTGAATTTCGGCCTTCAATGTGTACCGGCACAATATCTTTCTTATACTTGGTCGCTTTGGCTATAAAACTCTTTTTCCACTCCAGGTCTGTCACCCCTTCAGGGAGTTTGCGTGATACCAAACCTGCAGGAAACACAAGCACCGCAATCTCACGGGCGTATGTGTTCTCAATGATCCGGCTTGCGTCCCGGGGGTTTTCACCCACCTTGTTTACGGGCACAAACAAAGGCTCCAGGTTTTTTATGTTCAGCAAAATATCATTTACCAGGAATTTGAAATCTGTACGAATATCGCCCACGGCTTTCATCAGAGCTATACCATCCAGCCCACCAAGCGGATGATTGGATGCCAGAATAACCCCTCCCTCCTGCGGCACGTTTTCAGCACCAATGGAAACCACCGTGGTATTGAGGTCCTCCAGTGCCCCGCGCACAAAATCCAATCCCTCCAAATGGCCCACCCGGCCCATGACGTCATTTATATCATCCTCGTGCACTATCCGCTTTATGTAGCGCAGTACAAAGGAAGGCATCAGGCGTGCGAGGTTCTCATTTTTGGAACGGACCACCTCTTTTACATCAATATATTTTTTGAGCTTCTTCAAGAAAGAGAGTCTATGACATTTTACTGTGCAAGCATAATAAATATGCGTAAACCGGCAAATTTAAAAACTTAAGCTTCAATGCCACCTACATAATCCTCGAGATAGGCAAAGTGCGGCCCGAGTTTCCCTTCCAAAGTGGTTTCCGTAGCGCGTTCCAACACCTTATCTTCATCATCATTGAAGAAATGCGGAATAATATTTTTTATAAACTCGTTCCCGAAATCCTCAGAAGCATCCCTTGGCAATTCGCATGGCAGATTATCAACCGCTGAAACACCTATGGAGTTTTTCATTCCCAATTTCACCTCCCTTTCTGCCACAGGGTCGTAGCCATAAAAAGGATTTTCAATGGTGGAAGGGCGGATAGTGGAAGCAACCGGTCCGTCAATATCACAACTGATGTCGGATACAAGCTTTATATTAAAATCCGTAGAGCGGGCATCCTGGCGTGAAAAGATAAAGGGTGAACTATGGCTCCAGAAGTGGCAGGGAATGTACATATCGGTCACGCTGGCATATTTCATAAAATCTGAAGTATAGCCAATGGGGTTTTTGAAAAATTCATGACGTGTAAAGTCACTGCCATCCTCCCTTTTAAAATAATTCCTCACATCGAGCTGAGTGTAAACCTGTTCCCCAAAATCCTCGGTAAGAAATTCCTCCGGAAATACCTGGGTAATCCGAAGGGCCGAGAGAACTTCCATGGCTCCTCCCGCCACGCGTCCGGCCCCGGTGATGGCAATCTTCATTTGCTGCGGCAAAACCACATTTATCAATTCCGCTTCCATTTCCCTCCGATCAGCACATTGGTGGGCCGGCTTCAGGTGGTAATCACCTGTCATCTCCCCCCAGGCACGAAATGCGTTATAAGTTCCCACAATGCCCGCATATCGCCCGAATCCCAGCAGCCGTTTTCCGGCCGGGCTCTTCAGCATCTCATAATCAATAAGGCGAATCTTTTTATGGAGTATCTCGCGGAGCAACTGACGGTTGTACGATTGCTTTTTATAGGTATGCGAAAAAAACATATACGTCTTTCCGGGGATCAGCATTTCAGGCGGGACTTCCTTTATTCCAATCAGCACATCACACCCGGAAAGATCTTCGGCCATCAGAATCCCTTGTGCCTGGTACTCCTCATCCTTAAAGGCCCTTATCGGGCTGGGTTGCACGGTTATTGTGAGTTCAGGATAGAGGTTCATCAGCCTCTTGCACTGAACTGGTGACAGCGGTACTCGTGCATCAGGCGGGACCTTGCCTTCGCGGATTATGCCAAGTTTCATAACGGTATATCTTTTGCATCAAATATAGTTACCTTTGCAGGGGTATAAAAAGTTCTTTAAAATATGGGGCTGACCGGTTTCGACAGCAAGACGAAATTGGTTGTAAGCATGCCGGGCTATGGAGATGTCGCCCGTTATCAAAGATGCTTTAGATTATAATTGGCGAAAATAACTTCGCGCTTGCCGCGTAATCTCTCGGTTAGAGGATTACCGCTAATCCATGCGTAAGACGCTGGAGCAAGCCATCTCTCAAATCCTAAGTCTGGTTGGATTTGATAAAGGGGTGTCAACAAATCCGGACTAGTTAGTGTAGCGTTGCGTTGCACTTCCGAAACTCAAATTCGCAGCTAAGCTCCAGGTAGGGTGTTTGTTCCCAGCCTGTAGTCTAAAACCCAATAACAAAATAAGCATGTAGAAGGCAATTGGTTTCCTTGTTTGCACGTGGGTTCGACTCCCACCAGCTCCACAATGTAAAACCTCAACGCGCTATTAATTAGATCGTTGGGGTTTTACTTTTTCAATCCTAGTCAACCATTAGTCAACGAGATTACATTTTACTTGAAAACGGATACCTCTCCCCGTTGATTCGTTCCCATTCCGCGATATAGCTGCTCATTGTCCAGCATCCTTCACGGTTTTTATGCTTGCGGACTAAGCACCCGTGATACCTGATATGCCGTTTGAGGGTGTCCATCGACTTCATGTTCAGTCCGGTTAATACTTCCTCAGTGGTGAGACAGGCGCGCACTACTGGCCTGATTTGGTCGGCCCTAAACTGTTGGGCAGCTTCTGTAATCACTTCCTTTACCTGTTCTAATGTCAGTTCGCTCATACTTATTCATTTAGTGGCAATAGTAGAGAAACACGGCCTAACGCGTTGATTTCGTGAATTTTGTAAATATTCGTTGATTTAGTTGTTACCTTTTACGCTTCAATAGGGAAATTCCTCCCCAGGGTTGATCTCGTTCCAGTGTCTTTTTACGCTTATACGCGTCCACTGATGTTTGCTGTAAGGGCTTTTTACCAGCCCAAATGCTTCATAGTGTGTGGAAAGATGCCTTGCGCTGAAATTGAATATCTGGCAGACCTGCTTAGTCGAGAAAGAGGCTTTTTTCCGCAACTGCTTGCGCTCTTCAATTCTACCTTCACTGATGGCAAATTCTACCATCTCTTTTAAGTCCTCCAACTTGAGGAGCACCATCTTTTCTTTTTGATCTGTGTCCATTGGTGGTTTGGGAATTTGGAAACCGCCCTGGGAACTCCCAGAGCGGCTCCATTCCTCCTTTTGATGTGTGTAGGTTGCAAGTGCCAGCCTTGCCAGGAGGTGGGCAAAAATAAACTTTTCATCCTTCTATTGACTTTTTACCAAAGCTGCTC
>CAZNMG010000312.1:0-7693 GCA_964574075.1 uncultured Owenweeksia sp. | reverse complement strand
ACACCTCCGCTGTTTTCAAAAAAATCAATGCACATTCCTAAAAAAAAGGCAAGCAGCAGTACGTAGGTACGCCTGACCGTCAGCGGCAGAAACATGATAAAGACGATATAAATGTATGGATTGAGGTAGCCCTGAAAAAAGATGTTGTTGAAGATGAGCACCTGCAGAAGCACCAACAGAACAAAGGATGATATCTGGCGAATAATACTCATTAAGGGGCTTGCTCATTTTGAAGTTCTTCAACTTCCTGTTTCATTTTATCTTCAATAATGTACACGTAGTTAATTGATGAAAAATCAGTGGCAAGCCTGAGTTTTACCTGGAAAAAATTCTGGTCCTCCTGCAACTGGTGCGACTCAACGTAGCCGATAGCCATACCTTCAGGGAAGATGCGGCTTCGTGAATCCGTGATTACGGTATCACCCACTTTTACATCCGCATACCTCGGAATGTCCAATAAATAGGCATAGCGGTAATTTGCATTATTCCATTGAACGGGCCCAAAAAATTCCGAGGATTTTATCTTTCCACTTACTGAAAAAGAGGGGTTGATAACCGGGATTACCGTAGAGAAATGCTGGCTTACATCATCCACCACCCCAACTATGCCTTCGGAGGTTATTACGCCCATCCCGGGTTTTATACCATGGATTATTCCCCGGTTGAGTGTCATATAGTTGCGTCCCTTTCTGAAGCTGCTGCTCACTACCTGCCCCTCCTGGTACACATACCGGGTTTTGTAAATGCTGTCCCTGGTTTCTACATTTTCAGAGGAGAGCGATAAGTAGGAGTTGCGGGTAAGCGACCGAAGGCGGGCATTTTCACGGGCCAGTCTCTCATTTTGCTCTTCGAGCTGCAGATATTCATTAATACTGTGGGTTTGCTCAAGAATACCCCCTGTTACAGAGTTGGCAGAATTAACAAATACGGATCGCTGATAGCTGCGGCTGTTATTTATCCAGATAAAGGCGATGCCTTCGAGGATTATAAACAAAATAAAGATCCTAATGCGATAAATGAACAGAAAGAGGTTTCGCATTCAGGCTCGGGTTTACGACATAAGGAAATTGAACTTACCAATATTTTTAAGGGCGATACCTGTTCCGCGCACTACTGCCCGCAAGGGATCTTCGGCAACATATACCGGCAGTTCGGTTTTCATTGAAATTCGTTTGTCAAGGCCGCGCAGCATGGATCCGCCACCAGCCATATAGATTCCACTGTTGTAGATATCAGCGGCCAGTTCGGGAGGCGTCATAGACAAGGCTTCCATAATGGCATCTTCAATACGCATAATGGATTTATCGAGAGCTTTGGCAATTTCCTTGTAGGTTACCATTATCTGCTTGGGTTTTCCCGTAAGCAGGTCTCTTCCCTGTACAGCCATATCCTCAGGTGGGTTTTCAAGATCATCCAGGGCGGAGCCAATCTGGATCTTTATCTCTTCGGCCGTACGCTCTCCGATGTAGAGGTTGTGCTGCGTACGCATATAGTAGCCAATATCATTGGTAAAGACATCACCGGCCACTTTTATTGATTTGTCAGCCACAATACCACCAAGCGCCAGTACAGCAATTTCAGTGGTGCCACCACCAATATCAATGATCATGTTTCCCTTGGGCTCCTGCACATCCACACCGGTACCAATTGCTGCTGCCATAGGTTCGTGGATGAGGTACACTTCGCGGGCTCCGGCATGCTGGGCTGAGTCTCTTACGGCACGCTTTTCCACTTCGGTAATCCCGGAGGGGATACAGATTACCATCCGCAGGGCAGGGGGGATCATCCTGTTCTTTAAGGAAGGAATGCTTTTGATCATTTCGCGGATCATGGCCTCCGAGGCTTCAAAGTCTGCGATCACCCCATCCTTTAGTGGGCGAATGGTTTTTATGTTTTCATGGGTTTTACCGTGCATTTGCCTTGCCTGCTGGCCCACGGCAATTATTTTTCCTGTGGTTCGATCTTTGGCTACAATAGAAGGTGCGTCAACTACCACCTTATCATTATGAATGATGAGTGTATTGGCGGTGCCAAGATCTATGGCAATGTCTTCTCTAAAAAAGTCGAATAATCCCATTTATTTGTTCAGTGTTTAAAGTGCCGTGTGCCGGTAAATACCATCGCCATATCATGGGCATCACAATAATCAATGGAAAGCTGGTCTTTAATGGATCCTCCCGGTTGTATTACAGCGGTGATTCCGGCTCCATCGGCTATCTCCACACAATCGGGAAAGGGGAAAAAAGCATCGGAAGCCATTACTGCACCCTGAAGGCCAAATTTAAAATTTTTGGCTTTAGTAATGGCCTGATTTAATGCATCTACGCGTGAAGTTTGCCCGGTGCCACTTGCAATAAGCTGCTTGTTTTTGGCTAACACTATGGTATTGGACTTGGTATGCTTGCATATTTTGGAGGAAAAAATAAGGTCATTGTACTCATTTTCCGAGGGTTGAGCCTTGGTTTTCACCTCCATTCCGGCTTTATTGTCGGTTTTTAAATCCTTATCCTGCTCTAAAAGACCGTTGAGAAGCGTGCGATATTGCTTTCCGGGGGACTTAAAATCGCGAAGAATAAGAATAATGCGGTTTTTCTTTTGCTTCAGAATATCAAGGGCTTCTTCGGAGTAGGAAGGAGCCATGATAATTTCAAAAAATATGTTATGTACGTCTTTTGCTGTTGCGGCATCAATTTCACGGTTGGCGATAATAACTCCGCCAAATGCCGACACCGGGTCACCAGCCAAAGCATCCTTCCAGGCTTCGCTAATGGTATTTCTACTGGCTACACCACAGGCATTGTTGTGTTTGAGCACAGCTACAGTGGTTTCATCAAATTCACGGATGAGATTAACAGCCGCATCGGCATCGAGCAGGTTGTTATAGGAGAGTTCCTTGCCGTGCAATTGCTCAAAAACATCCTGAAGCCGGCCGTAAAATGCGCCCCTCTGGTGTGGGTTTTCGCCATAGCGAAGGCTGTGCTTCGGGCCATAGTTCAGGTGGATGTCGCCATCCTGTTCTTCCAAAAGGTAGGATTGAATAGCACGGTCATAACCCGATGAAATGCGGAAGGCTTCGGCAGCAAAATCCCTGCGATCACTCTCGCTGGGGAGGTCTTTTTCAAGGATTTCAATAGCCTTCCTGTAAAATTTGCGCGAAGGAATGATCCAGGTATCCTTGTAATTTTTTGCAGCCGCCCTTATCAGTGATATGCCTCCGATGTCTATCTTTTCGATGATTTCTGCATGAGAAGCTCCGCTGGCCACTGTTTCCTCAAAAGGATAAAGATCCACCACGATAACATCAATATTGGGGATCTCATACTCGCTCATTTCGCTACGGTCAGTTTCATTGTCGCGCCTGCCCAGTATGCCACCAAAAACCTTAGGGTGAAGGGTTTTTACACGCCCACCCAAAATACTTGGGTATCCGGTGAGCTCCTCAACTGCTTCTACCTGGTAACCAATACCTTCCATGTGTTTTCGCGTTCCTCCGGTAGAAAGAAATTTATAGCCTTTTTCGTCAAGTTTTTTGAGCAGGGGATCCAGTCCATCTTTGTGAAATACAGATATAAGAGCGGATGGGCTTGATGATTTATGCGACATGTAGGGAAGTATTCAAGGCCGCGAATTTAGCTAATTTCAAAGGTAATACCCCGCCCGTGGCGCCTATTTTCATTTATCTTTACCCATTCAGATTCTGAACATGATATTTTTCCGGATTCTTTCTGAGAGTTTCAATTTTGCCATGCACGCCTTATCGGTAAATAAGCTCCGCACCACACTGAGTTTATTGGGCATTACCATTGGCATCTTTACCATCATTTCCGTTTTTACCCTTGTAGACTCGCTTGAGCGGACCATTCGTAATAGCGTATCGAGTTTAGGTTCGGATGTGGTATATGTTCAAAAATGGCCCTGGGGAGGAGGAGGTGGCGAATATCCCTGGTGGAAATATTTCCAGAGGCCCGAGCCGAGTTTCCGCGAATACCAGAAGCTGGAAAAGAGAACCTCCACTATTGATAAAATGGCCTTTGCGTATGGTATAAACCGCACCCTGAAGTATCACCGCAATAGCATTGAGAATGCCACTATTCTTCCCGTTTCACATGATTATTATGACATCTGGCCTTATGAATTGTCGCAGGGGCGTTACTTCAGTCCGTTGGAGTCGAAGTCGGGTAGCCCTGTAGCGGTGATAGGAGCCGAAATTTCGGAAGGACTTTTTGGAGAGCAAAACCCCCTCGACAAGGAGGTGAAGGTGATGGGCCGAAAAGTGCGGATCATAGGCACCTTTAAGAAGCAGGGCAAAAGCCTGGTAGGGCAAAATATTGATGAGTTTATGCTGGTGCCTGTGAATTTTGCCCGGGGCCTGATGAATGTAAATGAGCAGGAGGGAGCCTTTATAATGGCCCTGGCGCGGCCCGGGGTTGAGGTTTCCGAAATGAAGGATGATCTTCGGGGGGGTATGCGATCCATACGGAAACTGCAGCCCAAAGCTGAAGATGATTTTGCCCTCAATGAAATTTCCGTACTGTCTGCCGGTATTGATGCCCTGTTTGGTGTGGTATCCCTTGCGGGAGGTGTTATCGGCATGTTCAGTATTCTGGTGGGCGGCTTTGGAATCGCCAACATAATGTTTGTAAGTGTACGTGAGCGTACCAACCAGATTGGCATTCAGAAAAGCCTTGGGGCCAAGAATTATTTCATCCTGTTACAGTTCCTCCTGGAGTCAGTGGTGCTTTGCCTTATCGGTGGCTTGCTGGGCCTTGCCATCATATTTATTGCTATTGAACTGCTTCAGACATTTGCCGGTGAAGCACTGGAGGGTTTCGCTTTAAAAATGTCGCTCAACAACATCCTGGTGGGTGTGCTGCTGTCAGTGGCTATTGGTATTATCTCGGGATTTATTCCCGCTTACTCTGCTTCCAGGTTGAACCCTGTTGATGCAATTCGTACCGGACAATAAGCCGGCTTTTAATCTTTAAAGAGGTGGTGATAATGCATGTATGGCCCTAGCCTGTTGCCTATAAGGGTACACACTTCCTCCAGCATCACTCTGTCATCTTTGCTAAAGGCATTGAGTTCATCGCTGTCAATATCCATCTGGGCCACGAGCTTTTCACGGTCGTAGATGGGTATAACAATCTCGGAACGCACGTCCATACTGCAGGCAATATAGTTGCTCTCCTCATTCACGTTATCTGCAGTATAGGTTTCTCCGGTAATGGCTACCTGTCCGCATATGCCCCTGCCAAAAGGAATGATCTCATGATCAGTAGGCTTTCCCACATAAGGTCCGAGCCGCAACCGGCTATTATCATGATCCATAAAGTAGAAGCCTACCCAGGTGAAGCGTTTTATTTTGCGGTTGAGCAAAACGCAGATCCCGGCCAGCTGCTTGTCAACATTACCCTCCTGTTTCTCAAGTATTGTTTCTACCTCGCTGAGTAATTCTGTCATCTTAGTTCAAAATCAACATTAGTTTAGGAATAAATACTACCATTCCAACACCTGCAGCTGCCATCGCCACCAAAAGAACGGCTGCTGCAGCCATATCCTTTACATTACCTGCCTGCTCCGAAAAATCAGGGGCGGCAATATCCGTTAATTTTTCCACCGAAGTATTGATCGCTTCCATGCCCCACACCAGTCCAATGCAGATGATCAGAGCCAACCATTCGTAAATATTTACGTGAAGATATATGCCAAGGAAGACCACAAGCAGGGTTGCCACCAGGTGGATGCGGGCGTGGGCTTCATTTTTTAACAAATACCACAAGCCCGCAAAAGCATATTGAAAGGCATTTCGCCTTTTTCTAAAATAGTTCATGGTACGAATGTAAAGAGGTTCTACATTTGGCGACTAATTTTAAGGCCACTATACTGACCTAAAATCTTTGCAAACTTCTTTAACTAACTGAGTGGAAAGCTTTGTCTGATAAAAAGTTTTACGAAAATATTTAATAAGTATATTGCGCAGCAACTAAACTATCTCTCAAAAATTAAACTCTATGCGGAATAACCTATCCCTGCTCTACTTATTGGTTATAGGAATTTTTGCCGGCCTAGCTGAATCCAAGGCACAATCAATTAATCTTACTCAGCCAACTCCACTGCCACCTACCGTGTGCCAGTGCGATACCCTGCAAATAATCTACCAGATTACAGCACCTGATTTTGCTGTTGGAACCCGGTTTTTCTGGGAGGCTACAACTGATAACTCTGATTGGAGCATTGCCGATACACTGGCTTTTACCAGCCTCACAGTCAATGGAAATCCTGCCGGGCCGATTGACACAATTACTTCCGGAAACACTAAAATTGCAGAAGTTGCTATTCCATGTGACCAGGATCCCATCAACAACCTGTTCATAAGATTAAGGGCTGACGATGCCATAAGCACCATAAGCGACACCATATTTTATGACGTACTGCGGAAAACCGATTCCAAAATTGATTCCATTTTTGGAGGGTTCCCAAATCCATACACACCTGTTCCCGACTGGTCCTTTTGCCCTGGTGATTCTATCGTCCTGGTGGCCCAGAACTTTGGCTCCTTCTTTCAGTGGAAGCTGAACGGAAATGACATTCTGGATGAAACCGATGACAGTCTTTGGGTAAAGACAGCCGGTCGATATAGCGTGGATACCTGGGTGAGCGCTGGCTGTAAGACCGAATCACCCGACACGCTGATCGTGCCATTACAGGATAATGCCAACACAGCGATCAACATGATTTCGGCTCCGCCCGTATCCTTTCAGATAGACCACCCGATCTTCAATGGTTCCCGCAATGATTCGCTTCAGTTTTGTGAGGGTGAATCACCCATGTTACGCGCAGCCACCGACCCTCCTGCAGGGATAACATTCAGCTATCAGTGGATCACAGACTCCATCACCATTTTTGGAGATACAGTTTATTACAACACGCGGGTGTCTGATACTAACAGGGTTCTCAATATTGATTCAAGCCTCATTGATTTTGAGCCACAGCGCTTTTATGTAATTGTGGATGACGGCTTTTGCCCCGATACTTCAGAGGCCTATTACGTTTTTATGGATACGATGCCGCAGACCGCTATCAGGCACCGCATATATAATAATGGTAACCCCGGGCCTTCAATGTTTGGAAACCTTATATGCATGAAGGATTCGGTGCGGCTCGTTTCCACGGTATTAAATCCTGGATGGGAGTATCAGTGGCAGCGGTTCACAACGAGCAATACCTGGCAGAACCTGCCCAATACGGCCAACCCCGGAGTGGATGGAACAACATTCGCCCTGGAGGTTTCTCCCGATATTTTACCAGTTCAGAATATATCCCGATACCGGCTCAGGGTAAGCACCGTTACCCCGCAGGGTGATGCCGTTTGTACATTTGTTACTGATAGTGTGCTGGTCAGGTACCAGCCGGGCTTTAAAGTCACTCACCAGCCTGACCCCTTGGTCACTTCCATTGGCATTGACACTATAAACTTCTGTGTTTCGGATTCGGCTACCCTGGTAGCACCTGCCACGCCCACTCAAATGCAGAACCTCAACTTCTTTTACAATTACCAGTGGGCGGTTGATGCTTTTGATTCGACCTTTGGAGGTATAGTACCTACCCCAATACCAGGAGCTACTCAAAATACCTTTACCATTCAAACTAACGGTGTTTATTATGTAATAATAGATGATGGTATTTGTATTGA
>CAZNMG010000311.1:0-2551 GCA_964574075.1 uncultured Owenweeksia sp. | reverse complement strand
TAAACCTACCCTTGATTTTCTTTATCATAAATATGCCCAGGATTTTGGCAATCTACAAATCCAGGTTTCCGAAGAAGGGCAGGATTACGATACCTGGACCAATGTGGGAACCAGCCCAACCGGATCGAATCCAAACGAATTGGATGACTGGAAACTCCACCGGGTAGATCTCAGCAGCCATCTCAATGACAAGATCAAAATAAGATTTAAGGCCACCCGATCCGGTGCAGCGGGTGACCGCACTGATTTTGCCATTGATAATATCACTATTTACGATTTGTTACCTTCAGATGGGGGTGCCTTTTCACTTGCTACTCCTCCTAAGGCAGGTACCAATGATACGACAACAATACCTTCCGTTATAGTGGCAAACTATGGCAAAACACCTCTTAACAGCTATAGAGTGAATATAGATGTCACCCCGCTTTGCGGCCCAAATGCCGGACAGACCGCTACTTACTTTAAAAGTTTTACCACCCCAATTGCACCGGGTACGGTGAGCAACGCTTTGAGTATGAGTGGTGCAGGTGTTATTTGGCCAGCAGGTGAAAATGAGGTGTGTATTTACACCTCAAATATCAGCGGTGATACATATAATTTCAACGATACCATTTGCCGGCATATAACCGCCCTGGGAACTTATGACCTTCATGATAACTTTACGACTGTAGGTAAGGCTGACACCATTGGATTTGAGGATTCTTTTGACAACTGTAATTTCTCCGAAACCGGGTTTTTTCCCGGTGGGAGCGGACTACTTCAGTGGGAATTGGGTGCCCCTACCTTTGGGGGGATTCAGGCCTACAGTCCTCCAAACGCCTGGGTAACTAAACTTCATGAGGATTTTGTACCAGGAACAGAGGAAAACCTGGTAGTACCCTTGGTGGATGGCTTTGATACGGTGGTCAACGCCAAGGTGTTTTTCCGCCATGCATTTAACTTTAATTCAGGCATGGCAGGCACTGTAGAGTTTCTGCATGGAGGGGGATATAAAGTTCTGGGTTCAGATATCTTGTCAGCAAACCTTGGCCATAATTGGTGGTTCGGTCCTAATGGCACAGTAGGTTCACCTGTATTCAACGGAAGCCCCGCCTTTACTGGAAATTCCAGCTGGACCGAGTCTTGGTACAAACTTTATATGTTTAACTACTCGGGCACTGCTCGCCTCATTATGAGGTTTGTATTTAAAACCGAAGCAACCGCTGCAACCGTAGGCAACTTTGGCTGGGCAATAGATGATTTTAAACTTATTGTACCCCCGCAGAACAGCGTGAGCCCCGTGAGTGCCCGGTTGCTGAACCCATTACCCTTCCCCGGTGCCGACCAGGAACTTAGCTTCACTGTGGAGAATACCGGTGAGAAGGTAATAGATGAATTTAAGGTTGACGTTTTTATAGATGGGGTACAGGTAGGAAATACTTATCACTATGTGGATACTACTGGCAGCCCCTGGGTTAAAGGCAGAAGGAGAACTATTCCTGTTTTTCCTGACAAATGGCCAGGGAATCTCGTTACCTCGGGAGAACACGAGATGTGCATTATCACCTCCAGGCCCAATGACAAGCAGGACAACCGGCCGAGTGACGACACGCTCTGCGTAACTATTAGTGTACTTCAGGAATTTGATATGACAGCTGGTAACGACTCCAGCTATTGTGAAGGTTTTGAAGGTAACAATCCGGCTCATAAGAAATGGCTCACCACAAACACTGATCCTTACAAATCTGATTCTACTTCATGGCAACACGGAAACCCCGTGTCGATTGATTCGGCCTTTCAGGGAAACAATGTTTGGATGACCAGGCTACACCGGAATTATGATACCCTTGATGCATCGGCACTCTACACTCCTATTTTTATCGTTGATAGTGGCCAGGCTTTCAATTTTGAATTCTGGCACTGGTTTGAAACAGAGCGTTTCCACGATGGAGGCAATGTGGAAGTAACATTTGACGGTGGCACATCATGGTATCCATTCGGTTGGGCAGTGAAGGGTAAGGACAATTGGTTCAACACCCAGTTTGTAACAGCATTGGATGTGATCCGCGGTGGCTGGACGGATACTTCGGGAGGTTGGATAAACGCCAACCAGGTCATCAGCTTTGAGGATGAAACCAAGCTCGTCTTCCGTTTTCGTTTTGGTTCTGACTACTCCCTGGAATACAGAGGGTGGGCAATTGATGAGTTCTGCTTTTCCAAAACTGATTCGGTCCCTGAAATTGTAATTGGCGAAGGTGAATACAAGTTGCCTGAGGAGGTAGTGATAGGAGGACTGAGTCCAAATCCTGCAAAAGACTGGGCTGAACTTAGCTTCCACTTACCTTCACCCAACTCTCTTGATGTTTCGGTGTACAATGTGGTGGGGCAGCAAATGGAAACCTTTCGCGATAGTTATCAGGAAGGCCTGAATTCGATAAGGTTTAACACCTCCGGATGGACTAATGGAGTATATCTTATAAATATCAGATACGATGGTCATACGGTCACGAAGAAGCTGATCGTCAATCATTGATTGCTCCCTTTTTAAAATTCAAAAAGGCCGTCACCAAAA
>CAZNMG010000310.1:0-3711 GCA_964574075.1 uncultured Owenweeksia sp. | reverse complement strand
GGATCTGGGAGTAATCATAGGTGGTAGCCAATGTGGGACGGCTGTAGTCTTCACCTGTTTCATGTGCGCACCACTCGTAATAGGATTTTACTTCATAGTGGGTTTGGCAACCTGCAACAACCAAAAACATATAGGGCAATATCTTTTTCATATCCTTGGGATACTATTTCTTTGACTACTTCAAAAGTGCAAAATTTTGGCAGACACTGGCGCGGATATCTTGAATCTGGAAGAACTTGCTGATGGCCTGGCTTTGAATGGGTACAGCATTGTCGAGAATTTTCTCCCTCCTGAAGAAATCAACCAGCTTCTCAGGGTGATAGAGATGCATCGCGAGGAGGATAGGTTCCGAAAAGCAGGTATAGGTAATGCCTATTTATTTAAAGTGGATAAGGGGGTGCGGGGTGACTACATCAAATGGATTGACCCTGAAGATGCTGCTCCGGCTGCGTTGGATTTCCTTAAAAGCATTGGACGTTTGATGGATGGGTTGAACAGGTTGCTGTTTCTGAGTCTTAAGGATTTTGAATGTCATTACGCCATTTACCCTCCCGGAACTTTTTACGAAAAGCACCTCGACCAGTTTAAATCGACCAACAACCGCAAGATTTCCTTTGCTTTTTATTTGAACAAAAACTGGGGTCCTAAAGATGGCGGTGAACTACGGCTTTATCGGGAGAATGGCCCTATAGACATTGCCCCCGTGGCCGGTCGTCTTGCCCTTTTCCGTAGTGATACGGTAGAGCATGAGGTGCTTATCACCCATAAGGAAAGGTGTAGCATTACCGGCTGGCTGCGCGACCGGCCTGTGGATTTACCATTTCTATAATTTGCATAATGGGTATATCACAAAACTTTCTCCCCCGGATTTTTGATATTAAGAAAATGATTTCTTTTGCGCGCCATTTCTTAAAAGCAATTAAGTTGGCTTTACCTTTAATTAAAGAAGTAACTCATGCGGAATAAATATTTTGATCTGATCGATCAGACTTTCTTTTGGCCCCAGGAGGGCTTTGAGCTTGAAGATAATACCCTCGTGTGGAACGGGGTGTATCTCATGGATATTATTAAGCAGTACGGAACTCCGCTTAAGCTTACCTATTTGCCAAGGATCAGCGAAAACATTCAGCGTGCCAAGCGTATGTTTAATGTAGCCATTGCTAAAGCGGATTACCAGGGCAAGTATAACTACTGCTACTGCACCAAAAGCTCCCACTTCCAGTTTGTACTGGAGGAGGCCCTTAAGAATGATATACATATTGAGACCTCGAGCGCTTTCGATATAAATATTGTGGAGTCGCTTTATGAAAGCGGAAAGATCAATAAGCAGCAATTTATTATCTCCAATGGTTTTAAGAAGCATCAGTATCTCCAGAACCTGGCGCGCCTTATCAACAATGGTTTTGAAAATACCATTCCCATTTTTGACAACATGAATGAGGTGGATGAGCTGGAGCCTCTGCTGGAGAAACCTTGCAAAATAGGGATTCGGATTGCCGCGGAGGAGGAGCCGAAATTTGAATTTTATACCTCCCGGCTTGGTGTAGGCTATAAAGACATTGTAAGCTTTTACAAACAAAAGATAAAGGATAACAAGAAGTTTGAGCTGAAGATGCTGCACTTCTTTATCAATACAGGGATAAATGATACGGCTTACTACTGGAGTGAATTACTCAAATGCGTTAATCTTTACATTGAACTCAAGAAGGAGTGCCCTACTCTGGATTCGCTTAATATTGGTGGAGGTTTTCCCATTAAGAACAGCCTGCATTTTACCTATGACTACGACTATATATCAGAGGAAATTATACTTCAGATAAAGCAGATGTGCAACAATAAAGGGGTAATGGAGCCGCACATATTTACAGAATTCGGTTCTTTTACCGTAGGCGAGAGCGGGGCCACCTTATTTTCAATAATGGATCAGAAAAAGCAGAACGACCGCGAAAACTGGAATATGATAGATGGTTCTTTTATGACTGCACTCCCTGATGCCTGGGCTATAAGCAAGCGCTTTATAATGCTGGCAGTAAACCGCTGGGAGAAATCCTATGAGCGGATCCTGCTTGGCGGACTCACCTGTGATAGTGATGATTATTACAACAGTGAACAGCATGCGAATGCTATTTACCTGCCTAAGTATAACCCTGAGGAAAAGCAGTATATCGGCTTTTTTCATACCGGGGCCTACCAGGAGAGCGTGGGCGGTTACGGGGGCATCCAGCACTGCCTGTTACCGGCCCCAAAGCATGTGGTGGTAGATCGCGATGAGAATGGGGAGATCTTCACCCGCCTTTTTGCCAAAGAGCAGAGTTATAAATCCATGATGAAAATTTTGGGATATTAGCCCGCGCACTTGGAGTTCTCATTCAGTTTTAAAAATATTGCATAGCAAACAAATCAATGGCTAAAGAAAGAAACACCATATCAAAATTCCTGGAAGAAAACTACCTTCACTTTAACGCAGCGGCTCTTATAGATGCGGCCAAAGGTTATGAGAAGCACCTGGAGGAAGGTGGTAAAATGATGATTACCCTGGCGGGGGCCATGAGTACTGCAGAACTAGGTAAAACCCTTGCCGAAATGATACGTCAGGATAAGGTGGATATTATTTCCTGTACAGGTGCCAACCTTGAGGAGGATATAATGAACCTGGTGGCGCATAACAGTTATAAAAGGGTGCCAAATTACCGCGATCTCAGCCCCCAGGAAGAGCGTGAACTGCTGGATAATGGCTTTAACCGGGTTACGGACACGTGCATTCCCGAGGAAGAAGCATTCCGCAGATTGCAGAAACACATTCACAAAATATGGAAGCAGGCGGATGATAATGGCGAGCGCTACCTGCCGCATGAGTTTATGTACCAGATGCTACTCAGCGGAGTATTGGAGCAATACTATGAGATTGACCCGGAAAATAGCTGGATGCTGGCTGCTGCCGAAAAAAACCTACCTATAATCTGCCCCGGTTGGGAAGATAGTACGATGGGAAACATATTTGCTTCGTATTGTGTAAAAGGGGACCTGAAACCCACCACTATGAAAAGTGGAATAGAATATATGATCTGGCTGGCTGATTGGTACACCAAAAATTCAGAAGGCCGGGGCGTTGGGTTCTTCCAGATCGGGGGCGGCATTGCAGGTGATTTTCCGATCTGCGTGGTGCCCATGCTTTATCAGGATCTGGAGATGCACGAAATTCCCTTTTGGAGTTACTTTTGTCAGATATCTGACTCTACAACCAGCTATGGTTCGTATTCGGGAGCGGTTCCCAACGAAAAGATCACCTGGGGAAAATTGGATATCGACACACCTAAATATATTATTGAATCGGATGCTACCATTGTGGCGCCCCTTATTTTTGCCTGGCTACTGAATTATTAATTACAACCACAATAGCACCATGGGAAACTCTAAAACTCCTGACAAGAAACGTGTAATTGTAGATTACAAAAATGTCACTCCCGAAATTCTCGACCTCTTTACCGACCGCTATCCCTATGGCTACGAGACGGAGGACATTATAAAATTCAAAAACGCCAAAGGCGAGAATGTTTCGGCTGTTCCTTTTGAAACCAAGGACACCAAGTATCTCATAAAAATAAGTGTAGAGATGGACCGCAAGATCGAAGCCTTTTTAGACGATGAGGAGGAAGATGAGGAAGCAGCCGTGAGCGATGATGTAAATGCTGATGAAATTGCCGCCCCGGG
>CAZNMG010000309.1:0-4324 GCA_964574075.1 uncultured Owenweeksia sp. | reverse complement strand
TCAAAAGGCTTTGGGTTTACATCCTCGAAATGTTTCCACCACAGGTGAATATTCCGTTTACCGTGCTGCTGTTTTTCAGCATTTACAGTTTGGTGCACGTCATCATGGGAGTGACGGAAGTAATCTGGAGTCTGAAAATGCTGGCGGGCTACGGCACCCTTCTTTTGGTGATGCTGGCTATGCGTATAGCCGATGAATTCAAGGATGAGAAAACAGACAGAGAGCTGTTCCCTCAAAGGGCCTACCCCCGCGGTGCGGTTTTGAAAAAAGACCTGCTCACGCTTCTATTTACTTCACTGGTGCTAATCGTGGTTGTTAATTTCTGGCATCTGTGGCTTTTGGCGGCCATAGCGGTAGTGATCATCTACTGGTTTTTAACATTCAAATGGTTTTTTATGGAAAAAAAAATGCGCAATTCGCTAATCCTGGCATTAGTCAGCCATCAACCGCTGGCCTTCCTTACCAATTGTTACCTCATCACTTTTACTTTGGTGCTAATACCGGTCGGTTTAAGTAATAGCAGTTTGCCCTATACCGATCTCTTTTTAGTGGCGGTTTTTTTCTGGATGCCCATACTGGCATGGGAAACCAGCCGTAAAGTACGGGCAAAAGGCATGGAAACCGACTACGTTACCTACTCCAAACTTTTCGGGCATGCCAGGGCCACTTTATTGCCCTATGCTTTTCTCCTCATCGCTGCCGGAATTGCGGCTTATTTTCACTTTAGCCTGCTCTTTCATTGGAGTCATCTGCTCATATTAGTTGTGCTTTTTCTTTTGCTTACCGTCCTTTACGGCCGTTTTATCCTGATGCCCTCCCGGGAAAATAATATCGTAAAGCCTGTGGCAGAAATATTTTCGGCTTTGCTGTTGCTCAATGTTTTAATACATAGCCTTTTGAAAATTTACCCGAACTCATGACGCAGGACCGGATTTCTTCCTCAAAAGCCGCCAACCTGAAAACCCTCGCTGAAGATGGGTTCCCTGTGCCCCGCTTTTGGGTTTTGTCACTGAGGAAAATAGAAAACCTGCTGGAGCCAGTAAGAGGGCAGTTTGAGGAATTGAGAGCAGCGCTTCGGGTTGCGGATGAAAAGGAATGGAGTACCCGGAGTGCCGCAATCCGTGAGCTGCTTATGGCATTGAAGATTCCTCCAGAGGAACTTACAAGTATCAAGCAGCAGTGCATCGAGTTGTTTGGAAGCGACTATGAGGTAGCAGTGCGTTCCTCGGCCATCCATGAAGATAAAACGGAAGCCTCTTTTGCCGGGCAAATGGAAACTTACCTTCACGTAAAGGAGAGCGGGCTGGAGGACAAAATCAAAGCCTGTCTTGCCTCAGCCTATAGCGTTTCGGCCATCCGTTATCGAAAATTGGCAGGTTTTGATCCTGCTGATGGCCGGATGGAAGTCATCATTCAAACGATGATTTTCGCTGAGAAATCAGGGGTGATTTTTACGGTAAATCCCAACGGAAACCTGAATGAAACGGCTGTGGTAGCCGGTCTCGGGGCGGGCGAAGGGGTGGTGTCAGGAATCGCTGAAACCGACCATTATTTTATTGACCGCACCAATCAATCCATCCGTCAGAAGACTTTCAGTGGCGAAGCAATTCTGGAAGGGAGCGAATTGCTCGGGCTTTTTGAATTCGGCCAAAAGTCGGAAGCTCTTTTTGATCAGCCGCAGGACCTGGAGTTTTCGATTGACCTGCAGGGAAAAGTATGGGTATTGCAAAGCCGTCCGATTACCGGAATACCCTACGATGACCTGAAAATACTGGACAACAGCAACATTATTGAATCCTACCCCGGCATTACATTGCCGCTTAGCTTCAGCTTTGCGCGTAACGGCTACGAGCAGGTTTTTCGCGGGTGTGCCAGGCCGTTTGGCATCTCCGATAATGACCTGGACGAACGGCAAGAAGCCCTGAGCAACCTTATCACCCACCTAAACGGCCGCGTGTATTACCGCCTTGATAACTGGTACCGTATTATGTCTTTGGTAATGACATCTGAGAAGCAACTGAAGGAATGGGAAAACAATCTCGGCATCCGTAAAAGCGAATCCAGGAACATCAGGGTCGGCTACCGCAAAAAGTTGAAGTCGGCAGGCGTGGTGCTAAAGTTACTACTGACGCACCGCAAACTGAACAGCCAGTTTTACCGCGATTTTGAGAAGAGCTATGCCCGGCTGCAGGAGGCGGCTTCCAAGGATTGGCCATCTGACCGTCTTTTCAGCTTTTATAAGGAAAAAGCCAATATCCTTTTTCGCGCATGGGCGCCCACACAAGTCAATGATTTTATTGGATTCCGGGCGTTCAGTGCCTTGCAGCAAAAGCTGGCGCAGATTGGTTTTAAAGAAGAGGAAAACCTAGCCAACGACCTGATGTGTGGTATGCAGGGCGTGGAATCAGAGCAACCGATGCTAAAGCTGCTTGAAATGAAGAAGATGATAAAGTCGGAGAAAGACCTCTGCGAGCTGTTCACCTCAATACCTCCAGCGGGAGTTTTGGAACAGATCCAACAACCTGAATACAGGAGCTTTAAAAGACATTTTGACCTTTATCTGGATAAATATGGCGACCGCACCCTGGAAGAACTGAAGCTGGAGACGCCTTCGCTAAGGCAGCAACCGGAGCAATTGGTAAGAAGAATACAACAGCACCTTGACACTCCCCATTCGGTAGAGAGCTTCCGGCAACGGCAGTTCCGGATAAGGGAAGGTGCGGAGCAAAGGTTAAAAGCTAAACTGCCATTCTACAGGCCCGGAAGCTGGGTCGTCCGGCTTCTTATTCACATGTCGCGGTATGGCCTTCGAAACCGGGAAAACATGCGCCTGGCCCGCACCCGCTCGTATGGGGTGGTAAAAGACATTTTTCAAATTATTGCCCGCAGGATGGCGGCAGAAAAAGCTCTTACAGCGCCTGCTGACATTTTCTATCTCGATCATTCCGATGTAGAGGAGTATTGCCGGGGAAAGGTGAAGTCGGACTTCAGGAAAAAGGTAGACGCACGAAAAGCCGAATTTGAACAGTACCAGCATTTGGAAATGCCCAACAGGGTGATTTACTTTGGGGATGAGCCTCCTTACTTTGAAGGTACCTCGGTGGGTAAGGAAGGCATGCCGGGAAACTATAAGGGAATCCCCGTTTCACGCGGAAAAGTTGAAGCTCCGGTGGTAGTATTGCACCAGCCAAATGAGGAAGTGGACGTGAAGGATAAAATACTGGTTACGCGAATGACCGACCCCGGTTGGCTTTTCTTGATGAGCCAGGCCAAAGGTTTGATCAGTGAAAAAGGCTCCCTGCTTTCGCATACCGCGATCGTAGGCCGCGAGTTGGGTCTTCCTACCATTGTGGGTGTAGATCATGCCACACAACTCTTTAAAAGTGGTCAGGTCATCCATATGGACGGGGCCAGTGGCATCATAGAAGTGAAAGAATGAAAAGCCTTCAGAATATAATCACTTCTCCAGGTTTTCAGGGCGAACGTACAAGCCGCCTCATCACCAAACTTTTTGGTTGGCTGGCCGTACGCAGGTTTCCGAAACCGGTCCTTCGTTATTTAATAAAAAAATACGCGGCCGCTTTTGATGTCAATCTTCATGAATATGATTTTGAAGTGGATCGTGCCTTAACCTTCCAGGAGTTTTTTTTACGGAAGTTTAAGGAAGGCAAGCGTCCCTTTTATGGCAATGTGGCCGCCCCTGCGGAAGGCGTCATTACAGCTGGCGGGGAACTTAAAAAAGGGAAGCTGATGCAGGTAAAGGGGAGGCATTACCAGGTTGATACCTTACTCGAAGAGTCCGGGTTCCTGGAGGGGAGTTACGCCACCATTTACCTGGGACTGGGAGATTACCACCATGTACATATGCCATTTGACGCTACCATTGAAAAAGTAAAGCGTGTGAAGGGGTCGTTCTTTGCGACAAACGAAAAGGCACTGCATCAAAAAGAAAGGGTGTATTGCCTCAATGAGCGGCTTATTTTGCGTGGTAAAACCAGCAGCGCTCAGTTTATCCTGGTGTTGGTGGGGGCCACCTGTGTGGGAAAGATCAGGTTAAATTCGGCAAAGTTGTCGGAGGAAAAGCCAACAGCCCATTTAAAACAGGGAGATGAAATAGCGGCCTTTGAAATGGGCTCCACCGTGATACTTATTTTAGACAATCAAAAACTGACTGAGCCCGGGCTTAAAACCGGCAGGCGGGTTTTACTCGGTGAAAAATTAGCGGATTGACTTATGGCAAATGACGCACATATAGCCCATGCAGAGGTATTTCAGAAAATTCAGTATAGCCAATGCTGGGAAGATCCGTTGCTTCACAAATATG
>CAZNMG010000308.1:0-5016 GCA_964574075.1 uncultured Owenweeksia sp. | reverse complement strand
CATCATGATCCACGATACTATTGTCTAATTTATTAATAGTTACTGATGGATAAAACACAAAGTCTTCAAGCTTATAAGTCTTTGAGGTCTTTACCTCAAAAACCTGATTGAGGAAAGAAGAATGCACCAGAATAGTATCTCCCACATTGAAGGTATCCTGAACCGGAGACAAAGTCACGGGAAGCCTGAACCTGTACCTGCCTGAAATATCACAACTCTTTTTACCGCAGCTAAAAACTACCCCTATGCAAAGCAACATCATAACTACTATTGACCGCATCATAGACCATAATCATTAAAAAGATGATTCAACTCGGCCTGTGTAGTACCTGCAGAGTTTCCTTGTCCCAAAAAGTTGTTAATCAAAAAGATGCGATAATCATCTGGGTCAGTTGTATTCGCATTCAGGGCCTGAAACATTTGCTGATTGGTGAATCTGTTCACTCTATCATCAATAGGAAAGGGATTACCATTCACCGCATCCCAAAAATTAGGATCGTCCAGGTCCCAGGCCTCAGTTTGAAAGATGGTATTATCCGACAAATCTTGATGCAAACCTATGGGTATATGATTATTGGGCTCACAATTTTCGGGCCTCCTTTTGCTCTGGTTTACTCCACCACATAAAATACATAAACTCCCTCTTCATAAAATTTCTCCTGGGGATCCTTCAATATTCTATTATTAAAAGTTGTATCCGAACCATGAGATAAGAGCGAGAGGTTATTGTGATCCCCCTCATTGACATAAACCAAAATTTCCCTAATACTTTCGTTTTTACACTTTCCTTCAAAATCCTGTTCTCCACCATAATCATGAATTAGGCTCGAGTTGTGGGAAAACCAGTACAAACCTGTTACATTAGGAATCATCTCAAACTTTAACCGATAGAGGCCTTCGTTGTAGGAATAACGTCCATATAATAATACATCTCCATTGGAAAAGCGCTGAATGTTATATGAATAAACAGAATCCATTATTAGTGTAAAATTATCCAATGCTGAAATAGTTGGATATTCATCAATTTTTCTAACAGAACTATGCGGATAGAAATTGAAGTTCTCCAACTTATAGCTCTGCCCGGTATTCTTTTCGCGCACCATATCATCAAATTCAGAGATAAAATGAATAGTGTCCCCAACTTTATATGTATCTATTGTGGGCGTGATCTGTGCGGGAATGATAAATTCATAACCTCCTTCTATATCACAACTATTTTTGCCACATGATGCCAACATAACAAAACACAGCATTATCAGGCAATATTTATTCATCTCAATAGCTATTAAAAAGGTCATTTATATCATTGGCAGTATTTCCACTTGCACCTGTAAAATTATTGTTCAACCAAACACGATATTGATCTGGAGTACTTACGTTGGAATTGAGAGATTGAAACATCTGTTGATTGGTAAAACCATTTACCTGATCATCGATCGGAAATCGCATTCCCGGATTAGGATTATCCCAAAAATTAGGATCATCATCATCCCAGGCATATCCTTCTAAGGGGGTATTATCAGCGAGGTCGTGATGCATTCCTATAGGAATATGATTATCGCTTTCATTATGAGTCGCCTCCAAATAATTTTGCCAATAATTGGTATTTGCGGCCACACTATTATTTAGTCCATATATTCTATGCGTATAACTCATTCCTATATACTCAGCCCAGCTTTCCACTACGGCTATTAAACCCGCATCCTGGCTAAATTGATCACCATGCCCCGAACCTGTGGCGATGCCCGCGTTAATTTCTGCAATACTCAGGTCACGCCAGTAAGCGCTTCCCACCAACCTGTGGTGGGAAGCATGCGCAATTTCATGAAAGGCTAAACGCTTAAGCTGATCAGAATTTGAATAGTCAGACCCTATTATTAAATCCGGGCTCAGTAACTTAATTAAGCTTGCACTTTTAGTTAAAAGGTAATTAAATAACGCCTGGGGAAGCCATCCATTAATTTTAAGATGGTTGAGTAGCACACCTGTACCGGTTTGGGTAAAGTCGACCAGCGATTGATAATTTGCCATAATTGCAACTCCACTTTGAGATGATCTATTAATGAAAATATTTAAATGGTGTGGCGGTAAAATGTTGTCACCAATGGCCAATTCATGAAACTCATCCACTGCATTATTAACCGTAGCAGCTCCCCAATTACGATGGGCAACCGAAGCGTTGGCACCATCATGGAATTTCACATGAATAGCATTAAGGGCTTCGACATCCTCGTCAAACTCCCTTATGTATGCTTTAGTTGCAAAAAACCACTCAAGAATACTGCCCCCATCATATGTACTTCTGATTTTGCATTTACTATTTTTGAATTTAACCCATAGAATCATTTTATTACCAAAATAACGATCTGAAACAAAACATCCATTACTATTTGTACTCTCCTGCACAATCACAAACCAGTTATCCTTCATTACAACCCTTACATCCGACACCCCCTCAAAAGTACCAAGTTCAGTATCCCATACAGATATTCTGCCCGCAGCCCGGTCAGCACTCGATGGTCGGTAACACCCTCCTGGTCCCGGCCCACTCCCTCCACCTCCACCTCCGTTAGTGCAATCCGGATCACACGGCAATAAAGGCGCTACATTAGTAGGTATGTATGTCCCATTACCAGTCATATCAAAAGCCACCTGATAAAGCTCCGCATCTGGGTTTAGCAAATGCAGTTCCTCAACTATCTCATAATCCACTGCTGGAAAGTCAAAATCGGGTTTTACAACAGCGTACAAATCATAAAAATCGCCACTGACATTAGGATTGTAGTCGCCCATTTCCACCACCTCATGTTCCAAGGGATAATCAAAGAAAACTGCATCTGATAATTCCAACGCTTCCAAATCTTCAGGAGATGATGGGGTGAATTTTACATATAGATCTGTGGTTGCCATTTTTTCAAGAGAAGTGCCATACAATTGATTATGAGCCTGAGCTACAATTTCAACCGTAAAAGGGTTTTCTCTCATGTTACCAAAAACAGTGGGTCTGGGCTCCCCATGAGTTTGATCAGTAATATCTACAATGTTATACGAAGGTGAGGGACCTTTGTGCAGTGGATTAAGCAAACTGTTCTCCTTTTCACAGGCTAGAATAAATAAGCCCATAAGAACTATTAGCCCAAAACGAGAGGAAGAAAAAATTTTAGCAACGGATTTCATCGGTTAAGATTTCAGGATTAATTGATCGCCTAAACTACACTTTTTTCCTCTGTTTTTTTTTATTGCATTTTTTGCATATAGAGGTTTTCTGTAAATAATCAATTTTCAAAGTGTCATCCGGAAAGGTATCAAACTACAGCATACACAATTACTCCGATTTCCCTGGGGCAGGTTTGGGGCCCTGAATTGTAGTCATTAGACCTGACAGGTTTCAAAAACCTGTCAGGTCTAATCGAGCGCAGCCCAAAAAAAACAAAGGCTGCCTCAAAACCACGTTTGAGACAGCCTTTGTACTAAAATATTTTCCAGATGTTTATTATTCCTCATCAACCGCCTCAGGCAAATCGCCTGAAGGAGGGGGCGCCTGTGTAGGCATAGGAGTGGGCATGGTAGTGCCCTGCTCACCCAATTCCGATTCGCGCACATTCCCTGACTGCGGGCTTATCATTACTCTATGCGTTTAATGCTTGCTAATGGTGAAGCTGTTTTTACTGCCGGCTAGTTGCACCGTAATAATGTATAGCCCCGGTTGAAGGTTTTCAAGATCAAGTTCATTCTGGCTTCCGCCATTCCAGGTGAGTTTACCTGCCCGTATCATCCGGCCATCGGTGGAAGTGATGTCATAATCGATGTCACCTGCAAAACCGCAGGCCAGTTCCAGCGTTAGTTTCCCTGTAACCGGTTGTGGGTAAAATTTAAGCCCGTCCACCAGATCGGGTTCGCTGAACACATAACCTGTTCCTTTTTGTTGGTCTGTTCCCGGTAACCGCTTATAGGTAGCCCCCGAATAGAGGCTTCGGCAGATTTCCAAAGCTATGGTGTATTCCTCGGGCCCCACTGTCTCATCATAGTAGCCCTTTTCGGCCTCGCAAATGCAGTTCCAGTAACCCGTCCTCTCCAGCTGTTGACCTGTTGCCCAAATGCCTTCTGTAGCCAATATCTGCATTGCTTCAGGGTAATAACCACCATTGCGGTAAGTAAGAGCTTTATCGAGATGCAACTTAAAATTCCAGTAACTGTAGAAGGCATCCTGTGGGTTGAGTGCAGAAAGTTTAGCATTAATAATATTTAAGGTGCTGACCAATGCCTCCGGTTTTGGCAGGTTATAATTACCATCCGCATGGGTGAGATCACCATACAGGTAGCTGTTCTCAATGGCGGTCAACATCAGATCGTAGGCCTGCTCCAGCATTATGGGCGTGCTGTTATCCACATCCGAGATCTCACTGGTGAGGGCCGATTGAAATTTCGTCAGGGCCTCCAGGTCATATCCTTCTGTTTCCCCGTAACTCAGACTTGCGATACCGCTGGTAAGCGTATAGAGCAAGGTTTCATCTGTTGGCGCAAGTACTCCGCCCTCTGTAGGGCCCTGCACCCCGAGCAGAAAAGCGAGGGTGGGGCAGGATGGTTGATCCGATAGCTGCCGCTTTAATATCTAAAGCGGGGGCAAAAGAAGTGATATTACCAGCTCTGGCCGTATCTTCACTATTCCCCTGGTAAGCCAGCAAATTAATGTTGGGGAGCACCTTGTCCCATAATATCCCGGTAGTAATAAAGCTGCTGGTATCCAGGTTTTGAAAAGGGGTTTCGCTCAGTAGCGAATCGGCATAATAAAAAGAAAAAGGTATTTTTTGGCCGCAGAGGCTGAGGCAGAAAAGGCATAGCCCTACTGCAAGGGTTTTTTTCATGGCAGTTTAGTTTTTGGTTGAGAATAAATTAATAAAATATTTCGGTGTAAGTAGTGTCTAAACCTGGGCAATAGATATAATGTGAACGAGGATTTCCATCAGGGTAAACAAAGTAGGTGAGCCTGGTAGTATCATTACCCCTAACCAAGGC
>CAZNMG010000307.1:0-3549 GCA_964574075.1 uncultured Owenweeksia sp. | reverse complement strand
CGTGAGGATACAGTATCCGGAGTAGAGTTTAGTAGGTAGGGAGTAAGGAGTAAGGAGTGGGGAGTAAGGAGTGGGGAAGTCCATAGACGTTAATCCACCTCAAACTATGAACGACAAACTAAAAACCCCAATCCACCAAATTAACCTCCCTCAACAAACCCCAAACTACGAACAACAAACCATCAACTCCCTTCCAGCCCCAGCAACTGCTGCAGGTATGCCTTCCGTTGGGAGTAATCGAGCTTTTGATAATTCACCTCCTGGTATGGCGGCCAGAAAATTTTACTGATCATAAGTGCGGATTGCGGAGTGGGTAATTCCCCGTAAGGGTGAAAATGTTCTGTAAAACTGCGGTTTTTGGCCTGCTCTATAAGATGCTGATTGGCCTCTACATTTTTGAGGTATACGGTAGCATTGAGATCCGAATAGGCCATCGTCCAATCGGGCAAATTGATGAGGTGATGGTGCAGGGGCATAAAGGCCTCGCGGTTTAACAATACCACATAGGAGAAGTCATCCTCCCTCTCCATCACTTCCCACAGGTTACCGCCCATTTTTGTGGGTGTTTGGGGGCGGGCATAAGCCATGAGAATGTTTTTTATAAAAAGCTCCTCGTAAATATCGAGGTCGCGGAGATCAATGTACGACTTGAAATCAGGGGCCATGTACCACAAAAAATAGGAGGAGCTGATGTAATCCACAAATCCATTACCGCTGATATTATGCTGCTTAATGTACCGGGCAGGCCCAATAACACTGCGGCTCGGATCGATGCGCAAACCATATTTTTCCCTGGGAATAAAACGCTCGTAAAAATTTCCGGATCCCACCCAGATGTAAAAAGCTACGGCAGCTGTAATGGCAATGATGCGGCTGTAAATTTTGTCAGCGAAAAGTGTGGAGGCAGTCACCGCCAACGGGGGTATGGCGACCAGCAGGAAAAACGGAATGTTGCGGTATGCCTGAAGGCTGAGGTATAAAAATGCCGCAAAAAGCAGGGGATAAGCCAGGGGCAGCTTATTCCAGGCATATTTCTTTCGGTGTAGCAAGCCTACACCTGCCACCATCAGCGCAATGAGTATCATCAGGTACGAGGGAAACTGCCAGTAACCATCCTGCTTATAGCTAAAGAGTTCGGTAGTGAATTTATTATCACCGAGTTGTCCGAATATTTCGAGCGGATGCCAGATCATGCGGATACCGCTGGGGTGTATGCCGCAGACCAAAATCGCCACTATCACCACACCTGTGAGCTTCAGGTTTTCCTTTTTACGCAGAGCTTTCCCGGGGCCTTCATAAAAATAAAACTGCAGCCAGCGGCCAAAGAGGAAAATGAGCATCATCACAATTCCCACACCATACGCTTCGTGCATATTGGCCCACAGCATCTGTAAAGGAATAAGTAGGAAAATGCGGTAGTCGACTCTGTTGTGATGCCTTATAAAGAGGTAAAGAAAAACAGCAGTGAAGACGTGGCTCACCATCTCAGGACGGGCATTGAGGCGATAAGCCATGCCGGCCATGAAAAGCAGCAGGACCAACATAACGGCCGGGGAGAAAGAACCTGCCTTACCCCGTAGCGCAATGTGTAATTCCAGAATGATGCGGTAGAGCAGATACAGCATAAGAAGCAGGGCCAGCCACTGCAGAAGCATGAGAAATTCAGGCCCCAGCGAATTGCTCACCAGTGCCATAAGCACTTCGGTAAGCCATTTTACATTGATCCATTCGGTGCCGTCATAGGTATAGGAAAACACATCCACTTCGGGAACCGATCCTGTTTCAATAATGTACTGACCGGTACGGATCTGCCACCACACATCGGGTTCGCCAATTTGCCGGATGCAAAGTATAGTAGCAACCAGAATGAGCAATGTCCAGCCGAAAACCCTGAACAGTTTGAGTTTTTGCATGCGTAAGCCTGAGTTTGGAGACGCCTAAATTACCGGTTTTATTTCTGCGTGCGGGGGCCTGCTTCGGCCTCCGGCTCTTCTACCGACTGGCACTCGCCACCTGTCACCAGCACCATCGGTCCATCAGGGGTAATGCCCATTTCGTATTCGGTAACCTCAAAGCGCTGACGGTAATATTTGAGAAAAGAATCGAAGAAATGACGGTTGTCGGTCTTGAGATAATAGGCCGGCTCATCGCCCTCTGCCTTAAAGAGTGCCAGGGTGTAGCCTTTTTGATGGTAAAGGTATTTGTAGGGCAGCAGGGGGAGTTTGGCCAGATACTCCTGGCGCTGTTCCGGTAATTTCAGTTGAGGTTTCAATTCGAGCCAATGCATATGCAGGGTAATTTTTTGATCATGGTTCTAAAGTAACAGATAGTTTTGAAAGAAGGTGAAATTGTGGGTTCGAATAAGAGTATTTATCCGGTGACAGGGTCTTGGGTGGAGTGTGATAAAGACCGTTTCAGGTGGAAACGACATACCCTTTTCTGCTATAAATCAGCATGATGCTCTTTTTATCCCCAAAAAAAGTATAGCTTTAACTACACTAAAATCTAACAATTATGAATGGTAAAACACTTTTAGCAATCCTTTTGGGAGCCATTACGCACTTCATTCTGGGTTTCCTCATCTATGGTCTCCTGCTCATGGATTTTATGATGGCAAACACCGTACAGTATGAAGGACTCATGGTGGAAGGTTCGGCTGCGATAGGGGGTTATGCGCTCAATAGTATATTCTATGCCATGCTGCTCACTTACATTTTTCTCAGGGCTGGTATAAGAACCGGTCGTAATGGCCTTATCATGGCAGCGGTAGTTACCCTGCTATTTGGTGCCGCCATAGATTCCATGTTTTACTTCGGAATGAATCTTTATTCAGGTATAGCGGTACTGGTGGACCTGATCGCCTTTACGGTAATGGGAAGCATCACTGGATTTGTAGTGGCCTATATACTGAATCGGGGCCATGAAAAAGTTCGCACGGGAGCCTCTGTAGCCTGATGAGGGCTCCTATTCTCCTAAAGGGGAAAGGAGCCCCCTGAATCACGAGAGGAGCCCCCTGTATCCCCCAAAGGGGGACTTTGAATTCGTTTGGTAGGAAGGAAGCAGTGTCACCCTGAGTGATCCTGACGTAAGGAAGGATTGTATCAGCTTGCCCCGCAGAATTGCGGGCAAGGGTACACGGGTAGTGGAAGGGCTTCTAAACCCCTAAGGGGACTTTAAATTCGTTTTGGTAGGTAAAGAGTATCAGTGTCACTCCTTAGGGCGACAGGAGAAAATTAACGCAGCTTTGCGTTGATGGGCAGGGTAAATGACATGCGAACAGTTTTACCATCCACTATAGCTGGCTCTAATATCCTTAATCTTTTTACCACCCGTATGGCTTCCTTATCCAGAGCTGCCGCAGCCTTTTGCTTAGCTTTAGATTTATCCCGGTATATACTTTTTGCGGAACGCATTATTTCCACATTACTTATACTTCCATCTTTTTCAATGATGAAGTTCACATACATCTTTGCCTGTACTCCGAGCCTACGTGCTTTTTCGGGAAAGTTAAATTCACTGGCCACATGCCGGAGCACATACCGCTGAAAG
>CAZNMG010000306.1:0-2569 GCA_964574075.1 uncultured Owenweeksia sp. | reverse complement strand
CCACTCATACCCTGCCATGGGTGGTTACCCTCACATTTATACTCCTCGGAATGCTTGCAATAGGAGCGGCCATCGCTTATACAGTGGGTAGAAGGGCGTACGGATATCATGGGCTGGGCGATTTGTCAGTACTTATATTTTTTGGGTATGTAGGTGTATTGGGTTCGTATTTTCTCCAAACCAATTTTTTGAACTGGGAGGTTATTCTTCCCGCTACAGCGGTAGGTTTACTGGCTGTAGGAGTGCTCAATCTCAACAATATGCGCGATATTGACACCGATCGTCTGTCTCATAAAAAAACCCTTCCGGTGATGATGGGGCTGCGCGGAGCAAAGGTGTATCACCTGGTGCTGCTGGTGCTGGCTTTTGATCTGGCTTACCTCTACAACGCCCTTACCGAAGGCAGCTTTTGGAGAAACCTTTATTGGCTGGTTTTGCCATTGCTGTTGCTCAATTTAAATTCATCACTGAAGGCTCAAAAGCCTGCAGATTTCGAACCCCTTTTGAAAAGGCTGGCTATCACCACATTGTTGTTTTCCCTGCTGTTTGGCATCGGTCAGATAATTTAAGTCATGGAAACTTCGTGGAAGAAATACACGCTTCAGTTTAAACGGCCTGCCGGTACCAGCCGTGGAGTGCTGCATACCAAGGATTCCTACTTTCTTGAGATCAGGAACAACGGACGAACCGGGCTGGGGGAGTGTGGCCTGCTACGCGGACTTAGTGCCGATGATCGTCCGGATTATGAGGCGAAGCTGAACTGGCTGATTGCTAATATTGATCAGCCGGAGGCTGTCCTCTTCGGGGCTTTGGAAGAATTTCCTTCCATTCAGTTCGGTTTGGAAATGGCCCTGCGCGATCTCCAGGTTGAGGATCATGTGCTATTTCCTTCGGCATTCATCCGGGGTGAAGATACTCAGCCCATCAATGGTCTTATCTGGATGGGTGATACCGGGTTTATGAAGCAGCAGCTCCGCGAGAAGATCGACCAGGGGTTTAAGGTGCTCAAAATGAAAATTGGAGCTATTGGATGGGAAGAGGAGCTGGCTATTCTGAAGTTAATCCGGCAAAACTATGACCCGGGAATGTTGGAGCTAAGGGTGGATGCCAATGGCGCCTTTACTCCCGCAGAAGCACGGCCGGTGTTGGAGGAGCTTGCGGGTCTTCAGGTGCATTCTATTGAGCAACCCATTGAGAAAGGTCAATGGCAGGAGATGGCCGACCTTTGCGCTTCCTCACCCGTGCCCATTGCACTTGATGAGGAGTTGATCGGTATTTTTACACAGTCGAAACGGAGGGAGCTTATTTCAACTATTAAACCTCCTTTTATCATATTAAAACCAAGTTTTATTGGCGGCTGGCGCGGAAGTGAGGAATGGATTGCAATTGCCCGCGAATTCCAATGTGAATGGTGGGTCACAAGCGCCCTGGAAAGCAATGTGGGCCTCAGCGCTATTGCGCAGTGGAACTATATGCAGGGGAATAGTATTCCTTCGGGGCTGGGTACCGGTAGCCTCTATACCAATAATTTTGAGAGTCCGCTGGTGGTAAAGAACGGCCAGCTCGGTTACCAGCCACACAAGCAATGGCAGGTTGACCTAAAAGGTTCCTCTTAAGGCCAGAATAAAGTTGCGGCCCGCAGCGGCTACGCCCGAAGAGTAAGGCTGGTATCTGCGGTCGAGAATATTCTCAACACCTGCCTGTACGGTTATAGCTTCGCTGAACTGATACTGTGCTTTAAAGTTTAGGGTTGTCCAGGCCGGGGAGTAGGGGTTACCATTTGCATCGCTGGCATACAATTCCGGTTTATCACGTTCGGAAGGAGCAAGATTTTCATAATCTATTTCACCATTGAAAATCGCATAGAGATCAAGCATTAAATTCGTTCCCTGCCATACCAGGTGGGATGTGCCATACATCGGGGCCACATGTCGTATGGCTTCGCCTTTGTTCGTTTCACCTTTCACCAGGTGAAGACTGTTACGCAGATTCAATCCCCGAATGAGCTGTACCTTAAAAGCCACCTGACCGCCATAAACTGTAGCGCTTTCGGCATTTTGCAAAGCCTGTACCTCTGACAATTGGCCGTCATAAACAATGCTGTCCCTACCATTGAAAACGAACTCCCTGCGTACCAGGGCCTGGTCGAGGATGGAGTAGAAACCGCTAAGCTCAAACTGGAAGGCGTCACCAAATGATTTCAGCAAACCCAGGTCAGCGGTGTATAAATACTCTGGTTGAAGATCCGGATTAGGAACCACCACTATGCCGTCTCCCGAGTCAAATACTTTGGCTGCATCATCAATATTAGGTGCCCTGAACCCATTGGAAAGGTTTGCCCTTAACTGCAGACTTTCTGTTGGTAGCCATGAAACGCCCATACTTCCATTCACGGCAAAAAAGTCATTGTTGATGTCCTTAAATGGAAATTCTTCGAAGCGATCTAACTGCGCCTGAACTTGTACAAGATTGGCCCGGATGCCGGTATTCAGGGTAAGGTTGGGCCTCATCTGAAATTTATTACTCAGGTAAGCCGCTGAGTTTTGCCACGTGGCACCATCGGGGTAGC
>CAZNMG010000305.1:0-4173 GCA_964574075.1 uncultured Owenweeksia sp. | reverse complement strand
AAAATCACCAACCTTACGAGCAGCATCCTTAGCCTTCGCAAATGAATTTGCAGGAGGGTCAATGTCATAGATCACCTTATCGGGCTTGTCGAGCTTATCCTTCCGGCTTAGCCAGATGTGAAAGGTGAGCACCCCTTGATTTACAAGGTACAGAAGCGTTTTCCGGTTATTGCAAACCACTTGCTCATTTTCACCCTCCTTGGTGGGAATGATTACCCGTTCGATAAAATCAGGAAAGTAGTCCCCGGCACTTTTTTGGTAAAAACCATCAGTATCAATGCCATCCGGAAAACGCTGGAGTGTAAGGGGCCTATTTTTAAGATAGGGAAGCATTTTCTCAGAAATGCGGTGATAATACTCCACCACATCTTTTTTGGTAAGGTTCTTTTCGGGGAAGAGGACCTTGTCAGGATGTGAAATTTCTACTCCGGCTATTTTCATGGGGAGGATAACAAAGAAGACGTTTTAGGGTTTTGGTTATCTGCGCATCCTTCAGCACAGTTTTTGTTTCTTTGGCCACGTGAAAAGCTGTTTCCCCATTTTTATTCTAGTGATAACTGCCTTGCCTGCATGGGCATATGCCCAAAATTCCAGAATGCTGTCTTTACCGATAAAGACGGATTTGAAAACCCTTTGCCAGTATGAGCCTCTTGAGCGGGATTATCAATCCATTAGCCAGGATAGTTTTGCCGAAAAAATTACCCTTGGGAATTATGTCATTGAAGATTCAATAAGCAATTGGGGTGTGGCACTTTTTGCTCCTGCCGGATTTGGAAGTAGTCTGTTGCTAAAAACTGAAAACGACAGCACCGACTTGTACATGGTCCTTTTTACATGTTTTGAGCAGTATGGTGAAATGAAGCTGCACCTCGAAGATTCGCAAAAACTGATCTTCAGCCTGAGCTACTACGAGTATGACGGAGGAAGCGGTGTAACAACCGGCTTTGGGTGGAAAGAGTATTGGAAAATCGGGGGGCATGAACCTTTGGCACGAATTCTTATGAACTACAGCCATTTGGCCCACACCTCCTTTGATGCAGAACATGCCGGCAATTACCAGGAATCAAAAATGCGCCAGGCGTTCTATAATAATGATACGCTAAGAGTTACGGATGCTGTTTATCAGCATTCAGATCACCGGGACGGTGAGGAAACCAGTGCAGGCAGCAAGATAATGTCAGGAGGAACTTACCATTTTACCAACGATCAATTTATTAGCATACCATGAAGCAGATTTTAATACTCCTTTTGATACTAACGGGTAGCACGGCAGCTCTGGCGCAAAGCAAGCGAGCCGTAAAATACTTTCAGGACGCCCGAGAGGCTGTAATGGAAAAGGATTTCGAAGAGGCGCTTGAAGATCTTGAGAAAGCCCTGGAGGAAAGTCCTGACTATCTTGATGCCCTGCTTATGAAAGCTGATGTGCACAAAAAGTTAGGCCAGGATGAAGCCACACTTTCGCTTTATGAAAAAGCAGTAAAAAGTGGGGCGCCCTACTATGTGTACCTATTTTATGGGGAGGCACTTTATCACACCGGCAATTATGAACAGGCCATTGAGGTGCTGAACCGGTACATTGCCGAGCCACGTGCTACAGGAAAATACATTGAGGAAGCCAGGCGAATGATAGCCAATAGCAATTTTGCTTTACAGGCTGTGCAAAAACCTAAGGAATACAACCCCCAAAACCTTGGGCCTAAGGTAAATTCCAAACAAATGGAATATTTTCCCTCCATTTCGGCTGATGGACTCACTCTGGTGTTTACCTATAGGAGTTTGGAAGGAGAGGAAACCGATGAAGATTTTTGGGTAACTACCCGTGATTCGGTAGAAGGGGAGTGGAAAAAAGCCGAACCTCTGAGAGGATTTCTGAACACACATCTTAATGAGGGTGCCCAATCGCTCACTGCTGAAGGTAACCTGATCTACTTTGCGGCTTGCGAAAGGCCTGAGGGCTATGGATCCTGCGATATTTTTGCTTCATTTTATGAAGGTGATGGTATGTGGAGCAAACCCATAAACGTGGGCGATGCCGTGAATTCTGTACTCTGGGAAAGCCAGCCGAGCATTTCTTCGGATGGAAGGACCCTCTATTTTGTACGGGGTAAAAACAGCTTTGCCCGAAACATCGAAATATACTACGCCACCCTGGGAGATGATGGCCGCTTTACAGAAGCTAAAAAACTGGAAGGACTCGTAAACACTCCCGGCCAGGAAACTTCACCTTTTATCCACTTTGATAATCAAAGCCTTTATTTTTCTTCCAACGGTCATCCCGGCATGGGTGATCTCGATTTTTTTGTAAGCAGGAGGCAGCCTGATGGAACCTGGGGTGAGCCGCAAAACCTGGGTTATCCTATCAACACCAAAGGGCAGGAGTTTAGCCTTATAGTGGCACCGGACGGAAAAACAGGATTCTTTGCCAGCACTACCATAGCCGGTGGTTTTGGTGAACTGGATCTTTACAGCTTTGAACTTCCGGAGGAGTCGCGGGCCATTGAGATTGCCTACATCCGTGGCAAAGTGATCAATCAGAAAACGCGTGAACCTATAGCTGCAAAAATAGAATTCAGTGATCTGGCCACAGGCGAAGTAGTATTGCAGGAGCAAAGTGGCCGTGACGGGAATTATTTTACCGTACTTCCCGGCAATAGTGATTATGCCCTGAGCATCCAAAAGCAAGGCTTTCTTTTTTATTCTAAGAACTTCAGCCTTGCCACCCAATCAGCGGAAAAGGCTTTCATCCTCAATGTGGAGCTGGTGCCGATTGAGGTCGGCAAAAAGGTGAAGCTGGAGAATGTATTCTTTGATTTTGATTCCTACGAGTTGGATGAAAAATCCTATGCTGAACTTCAAACGGTTCAGAATTTTTTGGACGAAAACCCCTCGGTTAAAATTGCTATTGAAGGACATACTGATAACCAGGGTACTGCAGCCTATAACAAAACGCTTAGCAACAACCGGGCAAAAGCCGTCTATCAATACCTTGTGGATGCAGGAGTGGAGGCTGGCCGGCTAAGCTACCAGGGCTATGGCGATACGCAGCCTGTGGCTACAAATGATACGGAAGAGGGCCGGGCGTTAAACCGCAGGACCGAAATAAAGATTGTGGAGTTTTAAAGATCATAGGTAAGACCAAGCTGGCCAATAGCTCCGCCAAAGTAGCCCGGCATCAGCAAACCATTGAGGTTCTCAATCCGAACCTGCAGTTGCAGATTATCACCCCATTCAAAAGAATACCCCGCATTGAGGCTGAAAACTGTAAATCCTCCTCCCGCTACAGAAATTAGTAAGTGCTGATGATACCCGGTTTTTAGTACGGTACCCGCAGTGATCCTTGGCAGGTAGCCGGCAAGGTAACGGTAATCGGCAGCAACAAACCACTGGCTAAAGAGGCGGTTACTGCTTTTTAGCGCCCATTCCACTTCGGCATAAAAGGGAAGCAACCTCACATAACTACCCCTGTCCTCATAAAAAAAGCTTTCGCTAAAGCGCTCATTGTTGTAACTGGTAAGACTGTCATTGATGTCGAAAATATTGGAATAGCCGAAACCTCTGAAACGGAAGGTGCTATCGGTATCGAGCAGCCTGCCGTTGTTCCAGTTCATGATCCCTAAATCCTGTACCTTTATGGAGAGTTTACTGCGGTCTGTCAGTCTAAAGGAACTTTCACCACCCAGGCTTATGCCAAGGCCCGCAAGGGGCTGGCTATTGAGTTCACGATCGCGCAGGCGATAATCGAGATCAAGATCAAGAAAAGCTCCATCCGGATCAGTATATAGTGAACCCTGTGAAAGCTTGTAGTAATCATAATCATGCCCCATCTGAATGCTGACGGTCAGACTAATAGGCTGCACGGAATCGAGAAGGACATCAAAATGATAGTCAAGGGAGGAGAAATACCAACTCTCAAATGTGGAAGGACCCAGATTTAAGGTAGTCCCGGCATAGGGTTTATTGCCATAGAATATGAGGTTCAGCAGATTTTTGCTCAGGCTGGCATTATTGTAAAAACGGTTGCGAAAAGTAAAACCCTGACCTGGGTTGTAGGTATCAAATACTCTGTACCAGGGGGCCCGGTATCCTATGGCAATTTCACGGGTATAACCGAAGCGTAGTCTTGAGCCCACTTCTTCCAGCAGGGCAGCTTTATCGTTATCTGTTAAAAAACTG
>CAZNMG010000304.1:0-9818 GCA_964574075.1 uncultured Owenweeksia sp. | reverse complement strand
TTATGGTTTTTAAGCAATTACCTGGTGTTACTAAAAGCACCGACCCTGAATCAATATCCACACTGTTGAGATGGGCAGCCTCATTAAGGACTGCAGTATCTGCCAGTATATACATCGCTTTTAGGGTATCGAGGCTTCCTTCTACGGGAGCATGAGCCGTTGCGGAGCTCATTCCTCCCCTCCACTCTGTTCCCGTCCACAGTACAATATCCTTTTGGATAATCGTTAGAAATTTGGTGCCATTAAAGTCGTGGTCGCCCACATAGCTGGCAGTACCGTTTATGGTAGCGGGAGTCAGTAGCACGTCCACCACATTTGTGGTAAAGGCTTCATCATCTGCCACTCTTGCGTATATATTGCCATAGCTCTCGTAGGTAAAGGCTGTATCAATTGTGGCTTTGTGAAAAGCTATTTGCACCGAACCAACCGTACCTGTTTCCACCAGTTGCCACTTACGTTCCCATATATCCACAATTCCACTTTGGGCACCCAGGCCCGAATTGTCCGCTACCCCTGTCAGGTTTCCATTGTTGTGCCCCCATACCAGGTAACTCATATCCACACTAAAGTTGTTGGCGTTGGCATCATTAGTGGGTGCTATAGCGCCCAATCCAATGGTTAGTAAGCTGCTCTGACTGGCCGACTTTGACTGCTTCTGGAAAAGATTGCTTCGGTCATCACGGCCTATACCCGCCACATCATTATAATATGCGGCACCCTGAGCAGCATAATCCCAAATTACGGTACTGCCATCAGAACCCAGGTAATCGCCTTCGCGCACGCTTCCGGAGATAATCTCATTTAGCACCGCATCATTGTCATTATCACTGGGCAGCAGAAGGCCATACTTAATGGCGAAGTAGGTATAGACCTGCAGTTTATTAATGTCGGAGAGATCATTATTGAAAACTATGACTTCGGTAATACGGCCATCATAGTTCCCCAAGGACTGAAGATCTCCGATGAAATTAGTTTTTATACCTCCAAGGTCAATGGAGTTTGCTCCGGAAACCCGGCCGAAATTTCCATCGCGCATTTCCTCGAGAATCCTTGTGGAGCTATTATATACCGCGGATATCAGGTATGGCGTAATAGCGGGATTGTCGAAATTGCTGACCGCCAGGTCCATATCATTGGCCCATTGTGCAATGGTCAATTGACTGGTGTTGCGATAGCCGAAATGAAGATCCTGGTTGGCTGTACCTCCCTGTGATCCTAATACAATGTTAAAGTTGCCATTATCGCGTGCTCCTACGGCAAATAACGAATAGTCACCATCTCCCGCTCCGGATTTTATGCTGCTGAGATCCACCACCAGGCGGTCATCAAGACCATCAAAATCCAGGGTAGGATTAAAATTAAAGTTGTTGGCAGGATTGTTCTTAAAGGTGGGCGGGGTTCCATCAGATGTACCGTCATTTCCATTACCCGATTGGTCGGTCCATGTGGTGAGCAGGGTGTTGTCGGTGGTGGATGAGGTGCCCATATCCGCTCTGAGCCATACATTAAGGTTAGCAGAAACTCCTCCCGGAGAAGCATTGTCATCACTGGTAATAGTGGCTGTAGCCTCAGAAGTTGAAATCCAGTAAGCCGCACTGGAAGGATTACTGATGCTTATTTTAACATCTTCAATGGTTTCGTCAGTGAGGTCATCAATTACAGTAACGGTATATGTGCCGGTTTGGGACCCATTGGCAATGCTTATGGTGGCTCCTCCCGGGATGGCTGAATAATCAGCTCCGCTGGCAGCAGTACCGGTACCAAGGTCAGTAACATCAAGGGTAATCGGACTTCCACTATTGTTTATTCCTGGTAATGTGGCCGTATAAACAATGTCTACGGGACCGGTTTCCACTCCATTTGTAGTTGTGCTTAATACAATGCCGGGTTGTGAAAAGGTAAAATACTGCCCGTTTGCCAGGTCAATATCTGCTTCCCAGTTGGTACCATTCAGGGTCATGGCGGTAACAGTGGCTCCGCTGCTGAAGTTGCCGTCAGCATCGGTAAGAATATCGAGGGTTGCAACCTCCGGTAATTTGGCAGTTTCTGCACTAGTACTGGCAGGTATCTGTATCTTAATAGTACCCACCGTTCCTGTTTCCTGAACCTTCCATTTACGATCCAACACATTACGGCCTGATGGCGCTGCTGTGGTGGTGAATGTAGCCGTTCCACCATTGTGTCCGGCCATTAAAAAGCTGTGATTAGTGCCCAGGTTAATTTCGTTTGCCTGGTTGTTGGCTTCAATAGTTCCCAGTCCCATTCTTACGAGGGATCCTGATTCGGTAGAGAAACTCTGCCGCTGGTAAAGGTCCGAAAGGTCATCACGGCCAATGCCTGCTATACTATTGTTGTAGCCGCTGTTGGCGGCAATGTTCCAAAATGTGGTGGTGCCGTTGGAGGCAATATAATCATGTGTCAAGGTTTGTCCATACTTCAGGGCCAGGTACGATTCGATTTGCTCACGCTGAGCACTGTTCCATACAAGAGCGTGAAAATAAGCCTGCTCCATAATGTGCCCGGAATAGGGCTCACCAGCGGTGACATCAATCTTTCCATCAAACTGGGTGCTGTTTACGATCACCCCAATGCCTATATCTCCACTGTGTCCGGGTAAAGATGCAGGCACAGAAACATCAGACATGGCTAAGCTCCCGTTTAAGTAAGCATCCCATCGGCTGGAAGCACCATCATAAACAAAGCTTATGATATAATCCGTATTGGGATTAACAGGAATAGAGGCCGCATTATCATTGTTAGATGTCCATAAATTCATCCATAGCTCACCGGCAAGTATATAGGCATTGATCCCATTGGCACCTCCACCTTGTTCGTAGATGAGCTGACGAGTAGTTACATCACTACCGGTTTTAAATGCGAGGGCGAAGCTCTTGGCGGAGGATACGCTAAGATTGATATCAGTGTGATCGGCTATGGTAAAGCCGCCATTAACGGAGGTAAAGTCGATACCGGGATTAAAGTTACTAAGGCTGGAGATATAGTTTGGCGCAGTGAGTCGGTCAACGGCATTATGGGCATTTGGTGTATGATCGGCCCAATCAGTTACTGATGCACCATCAGTAGTAGTGTTTGTGCCCACATCCCCTCTTAGCCAAAAGGTAAGGTTTGTGTATTGACCTCCCGGGCCTGTGGGATCGTTATCAGTTATGTTGGCTGAAGCCGTGGCAGTAGATATCGTTACCAATCCGTTGGAAGGATTGCTGATCTCCGCGATTACGGTTTCACCAGCTTCTACCATAGCATCATTGGCAACCTGTACGGCATAAGTCCCGGTAGTTGCACCCGGCTCCACTGTAATGGTGGCTGAACCAGGTATTGCTGTATAGTCACTTCCGCTGGTGGCAGTACCTGTTCCCAGGTCATCAATATCAAATGTGATGTCTTCTCCTGTAAGGTTTGGCCCCGAAAGTGTCACTGTATATACAATGGCTACAGGCCCTGCTTCGCTTCCCTGTGTTGTAACGCTGAGGGCAGCAGTGAGGCTGAGGGTAGCAAAAGTAAAGTAGCGATAAGGAGAGGAAGCCGCTGATAATTCCCAATTGGTGCCTATTAATGACAGCGGCACTCCTACAGCACCCGCACTAAAATTACCGTCAAAGTCTGCCAGAATGAAAACCCCCGATTGATCTGGCGGTAATGTTGTGCCAAGTGTGCTGGTATTGTCAGGCACCTGTACCCTGAAATTTCCTATGCTACCGGTTTCCTGTATCTTCCATCCACGCCCGAGTATGGCTGTACCGGCTGGTGCTCCGGTGGTAGTCCAGTTTAAACTGCCGTTGTTATTCCCCCACAGCAGAAAACCTGCATCAGTGGGGAAAACATTTGCATTGGATGCGTTGTCGCTTGCCACGGAGCCAAGTCCCACAGTGATCAATCCATCTGTAGCTGAAGATCTTGCCTGCTTTTTATTCAGCGTACCCGCATCATCGCGGCCAATACCACTGATACCATCGTTGTATCCCGCATTGCCTGCATAATCCCAAAACCAGACCTCACCAGGTGCGGCAGAGTAATAGTTATGGGCAATAGGAATATCATACTTGAGGCCGAGGTAAGAAAAAATATTATCGCGCTTGGTAGCGTCCAGGGCTTCACCATTGTAGTAAGACATTTCCATTATCTGCCCTAAAAAGGGATCTCCGGAGCTTACATCCTGACCCCCATTGTATTGAGTGGCATTTTGTATAACTCCGATACCTACAGCTCCGCTATGAGAGGGTAAGGATGCGGGTGCCGTTACATCACTCATCCCCAGAGCCCCGTTTACATATGTGTCCAGGCGGAGGTTAACACCATCATAAACAAAGATCACTACATAGGAGGTGTTGGCACTTATGGGTACCGATCCTGCATTGTCGGCACTGCCCACCCAAAGGTTGGAAAATAGATTGGAAGAATTTATGTACAGGTTCAGCCCGTTGCCACCTCCTCCTTCTTCATAAATAAGTTGGCGTGTAGTTACGTCCGCACCGGTTTTAAAAGCAACAACAAGAGTTTTAAGTGAGGAGGGGCTGGTATTGATGGAAGGATCGTTTGCCAGGGTAAGGCCTCCGTTTACCGCTGAAAAATCAATAGCGGGATAGTAGCCATCAGCTACTTTACTAAAAGTTGGGGCATTGCCGGTATTGGTGGCATTGTGGCCATTACCCGACTGGTCAGACCAGCTGGTAATTGACGCGCCATCGGTGGTTGAGTTGGTACCGGCATCGGCTTTGAGCCAAAATACCAGATTACCTGCATGCCCCCCTGGTGCCTGGCCAAAGGAACTGGTAAAGTAAAAACCGATTAGGAAAAGGTAGAGACATCGTTTCACGACTTAGAGTTTTACACTGTTTCAGAGTTAGAGCTATATACTGTTTCAGGGTTAGCGCTTTTATTAGTTACTAATTTTCAGATCTACTGATTGCTGGCTGAATTTGATCTTACGTTCCTTTTTCGAAATTTCAAACCGAACTTTTTTCGTTTCGGCAGAAGCCACATTTACCTGGATATTATTTCGGGCTATTTTCCATTTTCGTTGGGTCCCCTTATCCTCGACTATCCGTATCGTCCATTCACCCGGCAGGAGGCCGCCAAAGCTGAAGTTACCATCTGCATCGGTATAGGTTAGCATTTCACGATCGCCATTGGAGGCCTTGATTATCCGAAGGGGCGGGTTTTCCCGATCCTCCCCGGGCTGGCGTTGTATGATGTGCTTCACGTTGCCTTCAATAGAAGCGCTTCTTACCACATCTATACTGATGTAGTTTCCTTTTTTCGGGAAAACCTCCACCTCAAGCGGAGTTTCAACAGCCGTAACCAAACCTACATCCATTGAGCCTTTATCAATGTGCAGATAATGTATACCCGGAGGAAGGTCATTGACTACAAAGCGGCCATATTCATCGGTAATTACCGACTGACCGCCAATATTTACGATCACCCCGCCAGCATCCGTTTTGTTGGTACTCTTTAAAAGACCGGCCAATGAGTAGAGGCCTTCTTTTTTGGATATGGGCGCATTAAGATGATAGGTGTAGCGGGCGCTGATGAAGAAGTCCTTCCGGTCCGTGGTATTGCGCACTATGGCATGTGAAGTGTTGATGGAAAGCCTATGATCCTTGTAATTGGCTGACACTTCAAAATCCAGAAGTGTACGATCGCTGTTGTACTCGTCAATTAAATAGTTGTTGCGATAGCTACCTCTAAGGCGAATATTCGGCATGGGCCTGTACGCAATATTACCTCCATAGAACAAATACGCCCGCCTCTCCAGGTCATAGCGATTGGTATAGAGGTATTGGCTGAAACCTCCTATAGTAAGTGTTGGCAACACTTCGCGGTCAATCCTTGCCCTGATGTTATAGGTATTGGCTGTATTGCGATCATTGATGATAAGCAGGTTTTCGGTTTCAGCTGTTTCGCCATCAAGCATCACATTCCAGAATTCGTCCTTATAAGCCAGCATATAGCGGATGGCATTTTCGCGGTAGGCAAATTTGCGGGTAGGCAGGCGGTCTTCCTTTACACGGTGAATGTAGTTTACCATCAACCTTAGTTTGGAACTAAAATGATGTGTAATACCGGCCGTGGTATTCATGGAGTAAGGCGAAATAGTGAGTATGGTATCCTGAGCCGGATTGGCATCGTTATAAGCAAACCCTACATTGGCACCCCACTTGCCGAGGCGGTAGCGCAGGGTTGAATTGGTAAAAAGGGAGTTGGTGTAATATCCGGGGTAATCTTTTCCGGCATAAATGTTTTGTGAAGAATAGGAGAAACCTTTAAAGCGGCCTGTGAATTCAAGGTTTGCAGCTGATCCTGAAAGGCCGTTTCGCGATCCACGAGAGTATTCTGCAACCACAAGGTGATTATCAAATCTGAACTGGTTCCGGAAACTTCCCAGGGTAGCAGGGGAACCATCAATGGTATAATTCTTTTGCATACCGCTCAGCTGTACTTCCCAAAATTTAAGAGGACTGTATTTTACATACGAGGCATATTGATTTTTTATTTCCGAATAGAAGCGTGGTGTATTGTAGAAGGCACCCACTTCCCATTTTCCGGTTTTGTGGCTCACCTCTATACCACGGGCCCAGCGAAACATTTCAGTAACAGGCGTAAGATTATAGGAGAAATCACCAAGTTTTATCCGGGTTTCCGTGTCGCGGTCTTTTTTCCAAACATAGTCAAAAGAGTACTGGTCAAAATTGCCCACACGTGCAATGGAAAAGCGGTTTGGGGCACGGGCTACAAAGTTGAGGCGATGCCTTTGATTTTGATCGAGGTACCCGTTTCCAATAGCTTCAAACTGCAGGCTTCCTTCATAGGGACGGGCATTTTTCGCTCCGAAATATATAAGACTGATATCCACAGGGAAACGGTTGTACCGATCTGATCTGCTGGTGGTTTTGGGGTATGCCTTCAGCGATACGCGCTCCCTGATAGGTTGTTCTGCATATTCAGTAACAAGGCTGATGCCGCTAGCGATATATCCGGCCTGCGTAAGTTCGGGAACCGTCTGCTTTACCTTTACATACTGTGTAGAGTTTGGCGGCATGATAAAGCTGCTTTTACTAACCACCCCCTTTTCGGAGGTAACTGTAATATTTTCGTAACAATTGCCCAGGTTGCGGACAATGAACTCCACTTCAAATTCCTGCCCACCCATAAGATGGTTTGGTGTGCGAATGGCACGGGCATGAACCTCGTGCACGTTCTCCACGGTGGTAGTTACCACTTCTTCTATGCGCACATCGTGCTGCTTATCATAAAATGTAAAGCGAATGTCTTTTTGACCAATTTCACAGGCGCGGTCAATGTCCATTAAAAATATAACAGACTTTGTTTCTCCCGGCTCCAGGTGTACATTGTCCACCTTTGAGAGGAAGCGCCAGCTTTCTGGTTTATCTACGCTCACTGTAAAGTTGAGCGGATAAGTAAAATCGTTGGACAACTCCAGGATAAATGTTTCGAACTGCCCCGGAATAACGGTTTTAGGGGCGCGAACAGGTACAACAAGGTCATCACGATCTATTACGGGACCTGCACCTGAGAGAACGAAAAAAGAAAGTAAGAATAGCCCGAGGTATCCGGCTTTAGCGATCATCTACTTCAAGGTTCAGTGTCATTCCGAAGAGATCAGACTCACCGCAATCAGCCACTAAAACTCCTTGATAATTACCTTTTGCCAGGTCGGAAACTGGTATTGAAAAAGACCTGCATTGATTAGGGTAGAGTTTCTTCGTGTCTGCTTTTTGTTCGAGCAAAAGTTCGCCTTCCTTATCATAAACCTCAAGTCGTACCATGGGGATCAAAACTTTGTCTCCATGGTTCTCAAGGGTTATCATTACCATCTTTTCATCACCTTTATTTTCAAAGCTCACCTCGGTAAATTCCACTTCAGTGGCCTTTGGTGAATTAAAATCGGTAATGATCTGAACGGCATAACGTACGTTTGAATTTACACGTACGCCATATTGAAGTTGAGTGGTATCGATAGGCTTTTTGATTTCCACCATCAGCAGGCTCCAAAATGAGCCGTGATACTGCGAATCCGGAATATTGATTTCGTATCGCAATGGAAATTCCTCGCCTGGTTCGAGCACTCTTTCTTTAAGGCTAACTTTTAACCATTGTGCATTTGATCGGTTACTTGTACCGGGGTCTGAATAACTAAGGTCATCGTCAGTATTACAACCAACTTTCAGATCCTGGAAATACACCACAACACGCTCAGGGGTATCACCTACATTCTTGAGCACCACAACGCCCCGGTCATATTGACCTTCGGTAACGTCATGCCTGTGGGTAAGGCCGTTTGTAACTAACACTGAACCTTTTACGGGAACAGCAATAACGGATAGCAGAGCAACGAGAATAGTAAATGCCTTCATGGTAGAGTTTTTGGATTAGGTTCACCAGGACAGGCTTTTATTCCTGCCTGATGAACCTGGATAATTAGTTTAACTTACAGATTCACCGGAGCAAATCTATATAAATACTAGTTATCTGAAATAGTGTAGGTAATCTGCACGGTAGTAGCATCATCGGCATCAATCGAAGCGTATGAACCGGCAGCCACAGAAAGGCTAAGGCCATAAGTAAGATTGTGTCCGTTGTTTACACCGTTGCCAGTGTAAGCACTTCCGATACCAGTGATCACGTTCTGATCAGAGGTAGTAAGATTTACTGCACCCACTGAAGTTCCCATAGTACCGTCTCCGTTACCGGCATCGCCAGCAGAGGTTACAGTAAGGGTCATACCACTGGGCAAAGTTCCGGTAGAGATCTTGGCGGTGATATTACGGGTGGGGTCATTTACAGTGCTCTTGATAGAAGAATAGTTCATCCAGATGGCTGAATTAGTCTGAGCACTGAAATCCAACGGAAGACCAGCTTCAGTAGGAGCTTGGGGGCCAAGGTTGATTGAAGTACCGGTAGCGGATTCCAGATCAACAAGGGCTACTTCAGGAATGCTGATGACCACATCGTGTACATCATCATTATCATCCTGTGCAGAAACAACTGTGGCAGATGCTACCAGGGTAGCGGCAAAAACAAACTGAGTCCATTTTTTCATGACTTTGAGTTTAGAGTTAGAGTTAAAAATTAAAGAACTAATTGAGTTTTCAATTGGTGAGGCAAACGTAAATCTAATTCTGAAACAGCAATGTGCGGAAACTGCAACTTATCGAAGACATACGACCCTTTATCGAAAAAGTTAGAGTTTTTTTCGTTTTAATAGGATTTACCCTACAGGCTTTCCCTACATATTATCTCAGTCTACTGATTTTCAGTACCTAATTATCGGAGATGGTATAGGTGACCAGCAGAGGTTCCTGATCCCCAAAGTTAAGACTTGAATAGGACTCAGGAGTGTTTCCAAAACTCAGGTCATATATAATATTATGTCCGCTATGGCTTCCGTCACCGGTATATGAACTGCCGATGCCGGTGATTAAGGGTCGGCTGGAAGTGTTTACCTCCACATTCCCCACAGATATACCCATGGAACCACCACCTTTTCCTGCGTCAGCAGAGGCCGCCACGGTCAGAATGATTCCATCGGGCAGGCTTCCGCCCGAAAGGAAAACATTAATGGTACGAGTGGGATCGGTGGAAGCTCTTCTTACGGAAGAGTAATTCAACCAGATATCACCATTGGAGGGATTAGTGAAATTAACAGGCAACTCTGCTTCCACAGAAGATTGATCACCTGAAATGGCCAAAGTACCTGTGGAAGTTTCGAGATCAACAATGGCTACCTCTGGTACATTGATGGTAATATTATGGCTCTCTCTGCCCTGGGCGCAAAT
>CAZNMG010000303.1:0-2648 GCA_964574075.1 uncultured Owenweeksia sp. | reverse complement strand
GGCGGCAAAACCTACCCCTTTGATGAAGAAGCGAAGCTGCTTTATGATGCCGAGCCCCCGCATTTCAGCCGTGAGCACTTCGACAGTTTGCTGGCCCGGCTTGATGCGGCCCTTCCCGGGGAGGGAAGTATTGCCGAACGCTACCACTCATTTACCAATCAGTTTGTGATCCCCAAAGAAAAGCTAGACACCGTATTCCGGACCGCCATTGCTGAAGCCCGGAAACGGACCAACCAGCACATTGACCTTCCGGAGGATGAAAATTTTGAACTGGAGTACGTTACCGGCAAAAGCTGGAGTGGCTACAACTATTACCAGGGCAATGGCCACAGCCTGATCCAGATCAATACCGATTACCCCATTTACGTTCAGCGGGCCATTGACCTTGCCGCACATGAAGGTTACCCCGGACATCATGTTTTTAATGCACTGATTGAAAAGCGGCTGGTAGACAGCCTCGGCTGGAAGGAATTTTCGGTGTACCCCCTTTTTTCACCTCAGTCGCTTATAGCGGAAGGGAGTGCCAACTATGGTATCCAGGTGGCCTTTCCCGGTGAGGAAAGAGTGCAGTTTTACAAGGAAGTTCTTTTCCCGATTGCCGGTTTAGACTCCTCGAAAGCGCGTAAATACTATGATATATTGAAATTGACGGGCCGCCTCGAATACGCAGGAAATGAAGCCGCCCGAAAATATCTCAACGGTGAAATAAGCCGTGAAGAAGCGGCCGGATGGCTTGAGAGATATGCCCTTATGGCCCCCGACCGTGCGCTTCAGCGGACCGAATTTATGGATCAGTACCGCAGCTATGTCATCAACTATAACCTGGGGAAGGATCTTGTAGCCCGCCACGTGGAATCCCAGGGCGGTACTGCAGACAATCCCGAAAAGCGATGGGCGGTCTTTAAGGAATTGCTCAGCAACCCGCATACGGCCAGCAGTTTGAAAGGGGAGTAAAATCTGTTACAGAAGATTCCGGGTGCGAATAAGTAGATAAATACCATTTCGGTGGTGCCAACAAAATGATCAAGTCCCACTTTCATTTTTTATATATTTCGCTCGCAGCAGCACTTTGCACTATATTTCCTATAAATGAAAACATCATTACTACAATTTACTGCCGTATTTCTGTTGGGAATACTATTAGGACTATCATCATGTATTGAAAAGAGGGAGATCGTGCCACCACCACCCGCCCCTCCCGCTCCGACCGAACTTGAAGATTATTATGTGATTGGTGAAAAGACAATGACCAAACACGATTATACTCTAAAACTTTTGGCCAAAGAAAACCTGAAGGTGGGATTGAACAAAATTGCTGTGCAGGTTTACAAGACCGGCACCACTATCCGCGAAGAAGGCGCTCGTGTTTTATTTTGGCCCATTTTTACTACGGCTACCACCACTCTTGGTTGCCCTGTGCCAGAGACCAGCTACTCCTCAGAATATGTCACTCATTTTGCAGAAATAATGTTTACCGACCCCTCCGGCCCTTTGGGTAGCTGGAGGCTCGAAATCGGTGTGAACGAACCTCAGGGGGTTACAGCCAATGACGATACTGCAAATTTTGATATTGCGGTGAAGGAAAATCCCTTAAAAAAGTATTTTGGCTTTATGTACCGCCAAAGCCAATGGGATCCCCCCCAGTATTATTTTGTTGCCGCCCGCGAGCCTCATCAACCCGTTGTGGGAATGAACCCTTTTCATGTGCTGGTTCATAAAAGGGAAGGTCCCTTCTGGTACCCCGCTGCAACAACCCTCAAGCTAGAACTGACTCCTGTTAGTTGGTCAAGGGGGGATACATCGATTAATAACACCCATCCCCAGTTTCTATACAATAGCCTCTATGAAGGAGAAGTGAACTTCCCTGAAAATGGCAAATGGGTGGTAGGCCTGAAGGTATATAATCGCGATGAGGAGCTGCTTTATGATGGTGGATATTTTGAATATGACGTGAGGTAGATTGCCGCCAGGCAGGCATCACCAAATATTTTTTTACCACATTGCTTGCTCAAACAGACAGAAGTTGCTCAACATTTTCAACAGGTTAAACCGTGCCTCACACCGCAATAAAGCTTACGGAAAGGCTCCTCACAAGCCGGTCCTTTTACTGGCTGTGCTGGAATTGATTGATGAAGGACTTATCTCCGAAAACAAAATCCATGTATCTCCCGAACTGGTGGCTACCTTTCAGAAACTCTGGCTAAAGCTGGTAAAGAGCGGTGCCTGGCAGCCGCGGTTTTTTCTGCCATTCTTTCACTTGTCCAATGAGAGTTTCTGGCACCTGAAGCTGGTGGACGGGGCAAAAGTAGCCCTCACCAGTTCGTATTCCCCAAAGAGCCTTTCCGCTTTAAAAGACAGCATTTACTATGCATATTTGGATGACAACCTTTTTGCAACTCTGACCAACCCGCAGCAGCGGGAGTTGATCAGGCAGCAGCTGATGGGACTTTTTTTTCCGGAACATTTTTTTGAACGCACCGCATTAAGACAGGAAAGAGCAGCTTATCTGCAACAGCTTGAAAACGAGTTTTTAACCGGCCAGGCTGCTGAACCCGGAGTAAAGTACATACAGATCGCCCAGGGTGAGGTGAGGTCTGTTATTTTTAAAAATGAAGTTCCCAAAAAATATAAATACACCTGTGCTATCT
>CAZNMG010000302.1:0-6571 GCA_964574075.1 uncultured Owenweeksia sp. | reverse complement strand
CGTCTTGATGATTGATTCTGATAGTCTGTGAAAGCTCCGGCAACCAAAATCTTCTGATTGTTTTGAAATTTCACCCTGGTAATTGACCCGTTAAAACCTGTTCCTGTGCTAAAAGATGTGTCGTCACTTCCATTAGGGAGTAACCTCCTGAAGAATAAATAGCCGGAATTGGATCCTGCTATGTAAATACGACCCTGGTGATCTACATTCAATACAGTAGCGGTGGCAAATTGAGGTAAGGTTGTAGTAAACGTAATGTCCAGGCTGCCATTATTGTGCAACCTGATTATCCTTGATACAGCAGTACCATTATAGGTGCTGAAACTACCACTGACCAACACCTTTCCATCTTGCTGAACCACGATACCATTCACCTGCGCATTGAAGCCCGTCCCTGTATTAAAGGATATATCTAAACTTCCGTCAGGGTTTATCCGTGCTAGTCTGTTTACTGCGTGGCTATTGTACATACTAAAGTTTCCGCTGATGTAAAACTGATTATTGGGCAGAAGTTTTATATCGGTTGGCAATAGAAAGGTTTGACTGGGAAGGGCAAATGTTGTGTCACGTTCACCATTGGGGAGCAAAACAGCAAAATTGGGAACAGGGGAACCCTGGTATTGATTGAAAAAACCGTGCATTATTACCCGGTTTGCATTTGCTTCTATACCTCTTACTTCATTATTTGGACCAGCACCTACCATAAACGTGGGGTCAATGGTGCCTGCAGTATCAAGCCTTAATAGCCGATTAGCTGTTACCCCATTGTATGTGGTAAAAAGCCCACCTACTAAAACTTTACCATCCGGCTGCAAGGCCGTAGCCAGAATATTGGAATTGGCTCCCCCGCCCGAGGTAATCCAGGTATTATCGATAGCACCATCCGGCAGAAGCCTCGCAATGCGATTGGCTGTGGCTCCATTAAAAGAATTGAAGTTGCCTGAAATAATTATCTTGTCGTTGGGCTGAACCGACAGATGCTGTATGCTATTATTCGCGCCCGTGCCAATCAGGAAGGTTGTGTCCAAAGCTGCAGGTTGGGCCATCAACATTAATGAATTCAGAACAAGGGTGACCAGCCAGATGAGTTTTTTGAAGGGTAGTATTCTTTTCATAAGGAAGGTATTATGCCGGTTTGTAGGTTGAAGGTTGGATGACGGTTAGGTTAAACCCGAAAAAGCTTCACTTAAAATAGCTATGGACTTATTCAGGGAATTACGGATCTAAGTATCTAAGATGCGATTTATTGGTCTGTACTACAAGTATTTGTAAAAAGAATGTATACCCCTTAGAAGATATTTGAGATCCCCGGATAAAAATTGGGATGTGGCTTCTACAATAGTTTTTTTGGATTTGGAGTTTTTATTAGGAACTAACATACCTAACTATGAACCGTACAATTCTCCTCATCGCATTTCTATTAGTAGTTAGCCTTACCCAGGCTGCCGTTCAAAAGAAAAAGCTTTCTGTACAGTTTGAAACCGACAGGCATGAACTGACAGCACTTGCCCGACAGCAGCTATCAAACTTTCTTGCTCCACTTGGGGACGACACCGATTTTTCCATTCGCCTGGAGGGGCATACCGATGATGTTGGTAATCTCAACTACAATGATGCCCTGGCCGCGCGCAGGTCATTGGCTGTAAAAAAATTCCTGGTAGAGAACGGGGTATCAGAAGTTAAAATTGAATATGAAAGCTTTGGTGAGCGAAAGCCCCTAAAACCCAATCTCAACGATGGCCACCGCGATGTAAACCGAAGAGTGGATGTGCGCCTGGTTATTTATGATTTTGATTCAACCGAAGAACTGGAGCAAACCTTACGGGAGGGCACCGAAAGCCGATTTGTTCTGGATCCGGAGCAACAAAATGTAGTAAGTGGCCCAGGGGGCGTCAGGGTGCTGATAGAGCCAAATACCTTTGTGGATGCCGAAGGAATTCCGGTAAAGGAACCGGTGGCAATGACACTTACTGAAGCAATGACTTTTAACGATTTTGTGAGCCACAACCTCGCCACTATTAGTAACGAGCAGTTGCTGGTAAGCGGGGGCATGTTACAGCTTTCCGCTCAAACCATATCTGGTAAAGAGGTAGTCTTAAACCCGAAAACACCTGTAACCACCGCAGTTACTGTTGACCAGGTGGAACCGGGCATGCAGCTATTCTCATCCTCCGATGGTGGCAACTGGTCATTGACCGAAAACAGGATAACCACATCCTATACATTAGATATGCCACCATACCCGCTATTAAATTATAGAAGTTTTTACATGCCTCAATACCGGAGAAACCTTAGCACAAAACCTGAAGAACCCGAAACCTATGGTCGACCTCGTCCCCCAAGGGTGCCTGATCAACAACATTATAAGGCTGACATTACCTGGTATAATTTCTTTTTAAAGGGACATTTAGAAAGGCAAGCCCATGCGCGGTACCTGGCGGCTATGGAGCGCTACCATGCAAAAGAGGAACTGTACAAAAAAAGATATGACCTCTATGTAAAGCACAATGCGGATAAGGAAAAGCGCTACCGGCAGTACAAGCTAAATTTAAGGGAATGGCATGCCCAGTGTGTAGCGGACAGTCTGGCTTATTATAACTCAACTGCGTATAAAGAGTTGAAGGAAAAAAATCTGTTACTGCTTGCTGATGCACGGGCCAAATGGGAGAGTGAAGTGGAGAAATGGGAGGCCCTGAGGCTTGAGAAAATGGGAGCGCTGGCTGAAAAGATGGATCTAATGGGTGTGGCCACAGAAGAGGCTGTTAATACCTACATGTTTACTATGTCAGAGCTCAGCTGGATAAATATAGACCGGTTTTACAAAATGCCCGCTAACGAGATGAGGGCTGTAACCCTAAGAGACATCGATCAAAGTCCGGAAAGGGTGTTTGTGATTTTTAAAGAAATCAACAGCATGTTACCTATGGTTCGATCAGAATTCAGAGGCATTTATAAACGAGACCGTTTTCCAAAAGCAGAAAAAGCTGCATTGCTGGCTTACAAGGTGATAGACGGTAAGGCTATGGTATATCTTGAGGATCTCGATCCAAAGCGGTCATCTTACAAAATGGAGTTTGTACCTTATACTTTTAGAGACCTCCAAAAAATGCTTGCCGAAATCCAGGGTTAGGGCAGGACTGCCATTCCATAGGTATCTAAAATGTTAACGAATCTTTAAGAGATAAAGAAGAATAAGAATTATGAAAAGGGCGGAATAGATAGTCTTATTATAACGGGCAAGCCACAGAGGCAGGTAAATATCAAAGTTTGCCCTGGTTGAACTGGAGTATTTTCTGGCAACCACAGTTAATGGACAACTCCACCGGAAGGCCAGTAACACAAGCGTTTCCAAAATGATCAATCCCACTCCGATCCAGAAGCGATAATCTACTGAATCAGTAAGCACGGCATAAAAAAGGTAGATGAAAACCAGGTTGAACCACAACCAGATCAGTGTATGGATGCTCTTCACCCACAGCAATTTTTGTCCGCTGGTCATCACTTCAATTTGGATTGAAGATTGAAATTAATGCGTAATGTGTTTGTAGATTCTGATTTAAGTCACTTTTTTTGGTTGTGAAGGATATCTCCCTCTGGAGGGAGTGCCACGCCAAAGCGTGGCGTTGGAGGAGATGATGGGTTTCCAAAACTGAATCTCCTTTTTCTATTGCCCTTTTTCTTCACTGATAGCTCCTTGGAAAGTTCAGTCCTGTTTTTTGACGGAGATGGAATGAGGCCGGGTGGGAAGGCTTACCGACAACGGCCTTAAGAAAGAACTGTGCGACAAGTTTTTTGGTGGAGATATGTGGTCTTTTCAGTTGATCTTTTTACTTTTCGCTTGATCGAAAAGTAACAAAAGATCAAGCCTGCCTGCCGGCAGGCAGAGCTGCTTATAAATTCCTTGAAAACCACGGCTCGACCAGCCTTCCAAAATCCAACCACGCTATAGCGTGGTACGCTCCACTCGTGGATTTCTCATAAATCGGCTGGTTTGCGCCTTGTTTTCTACAGAATTTCTAAAAGGCCGGTCACCTCACGCAGTTAATTATCATGGGAATACTGGTTATTCACCGCTTAGAAGACGAGAGAAAAACTTAAGACCAAATTCTCGAACCTTCCCGTTTGCGGAGATGGACTGAGGCCGGTTTAAAGCTCAGAAAACCTTAGAGCCTTTGTGTATAGGCCAAGTATCCTTTGGTGTTCTTTAATCTGTATACTCAAAGCCTCACTTTAATCACTCATACCGCAAACTCTCCACCGGGTTTCGGGTAGCTGCTCTATAAGATTGTATGGAAACCGTAATCAAGGCAATGGCTAGAGCAATAAATCCCGCCAGTGCAAAAATCCACCAACTGAGATCGGTTTTGTAAGCGAAGTTTTCCAGCCAGCGGTGCATGGCGTACCACGCAATGGGCGTGGCAATTACAAAGGCAATGATCACCCACACTACAAATTTCCGGTTGAGCATTATCATGATCTCGGAGATGCTGGCTCCATTTACTTTTCGTATGCCGATTTCCTTAACGCGCCTCTGCATACTAAAGGCGGCAATAGCATAAATCCCCAAGGCTGACAGTAACACAGAAATAAGTGCAAAGAGCGACAGCACCTTGCTTTGAGCGTATTCTGTGGCGTACACCTTTTCATAACTATCGGTGATATAACCGTACTCCAGCGGAAACTCCGGGTTCACCTTTTCCCAGTTTTTGGTAATCGCAGCCAGCGCTTCCTTTCTGCGGTTGGAGTCGATTTGAATGAGGAAGTTGTAATTAAAGACCTTTTTGGATACGATAACCAGCGGCCTTTCGGTATTGTGAAGATTGGTATAATGAAAATCAGGGACGACACCCACCACTTCACCTTCCGGAAAAAGACGCGCAAACTGAAATACCAGACGGAAGCTTTTGCCAATAACATCCTCAGGATCGCTTATCCCAAGCATTTTTAAGGCACTTTCATTCAGGATGTACTTTTCCCGGTAGCTCTCCAAAGATTCTCGCTTTTCCCCCAGGAGGGTTTCGGTCATATCTCCGGTGTTTTCAGCCTGGCTCACCTCCAGTGCCAGGTGTTCCCACTCCTGGGAAGGTGTATAGCCCAGGTCCACTGTTCCGGCCAGTGGTTCTATTCCCATGGCCGAAAAGAAGTTGGAATCCGTGGTAAGAATATAGATCGTACGGTTTTCATCCGGTTCTATGCCCTCCATTTCAAAAGCGAAATTATCCAGCACATCACCGCCCGGTTCTTCCATAGCCCCGGTCATATTTACAATGGAGGGATCGTTGAGCAGTTCGGCCTTAAAGCGATCGTAGTGCTGCACCACCGTCCATGGATTTCGTTCAATCACTACAATATTGGCATTCTTTGCCTGTGGATGCTGTTCATTCAGAAAGTTGATTTGCTTTTGCAAAACGATGGTCCCTGTGATGGCAATTACAGCAAGGCTAAACTGGACCACCAGCGGGAAGGTGTATAAGTTGGCCTTTGACACCAACACTTTGGTATCAGAAACGATGCGTGAAGTATATAGTGGGTAAACGGATAAAGCGGCTATCCCGAGGATGAATATGAGGGAGAGGAGACTAACGGGCCAGGGGACACTAAAAATATCCACACTGAGGTAGGATCCCAACTTATGCGAAAGAAAGAGTCCCAGCCCAATGGCTGCCATGGAAATCACCAGCGACTCAAGCGTGATCTCCCGGGCAATGTCAGCTTTGGTAGCCCCGTTGATCATCTTGATCTTGATAGATTTGGTACTGGCAATAAACTGCACCCGGCTCAGGTTGAGAAAGTTGATGAGCGCAATAAAGAGGATCATTAGTGCACCGGTCACTAATAATATCAGCGAGCGAACATCTCCATTGGCTTCAATTTCGCGGGTTTTATGGCTGTAAAGGTGGATGTCTGTTAATTTCTGAAAATGAAGGGTAGCCGGGAGATGGCCTTCCTCCAGCTCTTCATCCCATTTTTGTTGAATGGAATTTCGGAGGGCCTCCACATCTGTTCCTTTCTCCATCAAATAATAGGTGTAGCCCCATGAAGTGTTGAACTGCATATCGGGGATTGTAGTCAGGGCATCGGCATGAAAATGTGAATGGACCGGAAAATCTTCCACCACGCCAACGATGGTATGGCTAATGGCGCTGTCCTGTTGCTGGTGAGTGATCTCCATTTGCTCACCCAGTACATCCATGCTCCCGAAATATTTCATGGCCATGCTGCGCGTTATTACCGCTTCACCGGGTTTGGTCAAAACTTTATTTCGATCCCCGCTCAGCAGATCAAAATCATAAATCCTGAAGAAGGAACTATCCACCCGGAATAAATTGTCGGAATAAAAACGCTGTTCGCCAATCTGCACGAGGCCTTTTTTGTAGGGTATCATTCGCACGAAATCTTCAACAGCCGGATATTCCTTTGGCAACTGTGGCACCCACTCGCCCCAAACCCGGGCGGGATGCTGCAGGCTTGAGCCCTGGGTGCTTACTGTGGCCCTGTAAATACGGTCGGCCTTGGAGTGAAAGCGGTCATAACTTAACTCGCTGGAAGTGTAGGAAAACACTAATGCAAC
>CAZNMG010000301.1:0-4511 GCA_964574075.1 uncultured Owenweeksia sp. | reverse complement strand
AAAAGCCTTGCAGAGATGTGAGGCTTTTTTATGGAATATTTTCTTTGAGATAAGCCGTGCGAGAAGTTAACCCCGTGCGACCGATAGGCAGACACGGGGAGCCCGGCCCTGGGTACAAGCGAAAAGCCTTGCAGAGATGCGAGGCTTTTTTTATGGTTATACTTTTCCAAAGGGGAGCTGGGCCCCGAGCGACCAGTTGAAGTTACGGGGAGCCCCCGAAAGTAGTCGGATCCGAAAGCCTTGCCGGGGTGTAGGCATTTTTTACTTTCTGCTTGATACGGATATTCATCGGCTCTTTGGTTTTGCTCATCTTTGCCTATCTCATGAAAAAAGAAAAACAACTCCGTTACGACATTGCCTACCTGCGTATGGCGCAGGAGTGGGCCCAGCTTTCCTATTGCAAAAGGCGGCAGGTAGGGGCACTTATAGTACGCGACAGGATGATCATTTCGGATGGATACAACGGTACCCCCAGTGGTTTTGAAAACATTTGCGAAGACGAGGAGGGTTATACAAAATGGTATGTGCTTCACGCGGAAGCGAACGCCATACTAAAGGTGGCGGGCAGCACACACAGTTGCACAGGTGGCACTCTTTATCTTACTATGTCGCCTTGCCAGCAGTGTAGTAAGCTTATTCACCAGGCTGGTATCAAACGATTAGTTTATATAGTGCGTTATAAGGATGACAGCGGCCTGCGATTTTTGGAACGGGCCGGGGTGGAGGTGGTGCAACTACAGAATTTAGAGCGTGAATCCGAATAGAATCTTATTTCCGATTTTTATAAGCCTGGCCTTACTGGCCGGCATTTGCATAGGCGTGTTTTTTGACTTCCCGGCCCGGAGTATCGTGATGACGGAGAGCGGCCAACGGGAGAGTAAACTTCGCCAGATCATCAATTACATTGATTATGAATATGTGGATGCCATGGATACCGATAGTCTGTTGGACATCACCATCGCTGACCTTCTTCACAAACTCGACCCACACAGCACCTATATACCCCAGGCCCAGGTAGAAGCTACCGAGGAGGCCATGCGTGGCAGCTTTGAAGGGATTGGGATTGAATTTAAGATCTATAAGGATACCCTTACAGTTGTTCATGTTTTGAAAGGAGGCCCCTCCGAACGGGCCGGACTTCAGGAAGGAGATCGCATACTGGCGGCCGGAGAGAAATTACTTTTCGGCCCTGACCTTGATGCCGGTCAGGTTGTGGCTACGCTCAAAGGGGAAGCGGGTACGCGTGTTTCCCTGAATATATACGATCCGATAGCACAGGAAGCCAGACTGGTAAGCCTGAAGCGTGGTGAAGTACCGGTAAATAGCGTACAGCCAGGATTTATGCTGGACAAAAAAACAGGTTTTATAAAACTGCTGCGTTTCTCCCAAAATTCTGCGAAGGAATTACGGGCTGAAGTGCGCAGGCTCAAGAGTATGGGAAGCAGTAAAATAGTACTTGATCTGCGCGACAACCCCGGAGGCCTGCTTTCAGCGGCACGAGAAATTTCCGATGAATTCCTGAAAAAAGACAAACTTATTGTAGTCACCAAAAGCCGGGGGGGAGAGGAGGAAAAAATCTTTGCTTCGTCACAGGGAATTTTTGAAGAAGGAGAACTGGTTATCCTGATCAATGAAGGCTCGGCTTCGGCCAGCGAAATTGTAGCCGGTGCTATGCAGGATAACGACCGGGCGTGGGTTATCGGCAGGCGATCCTTTGGGAAAGGGCTGGTACAGGAAGAGATGACCCTTGAGGATGGTTCAAAAGTGCGCCTTACCACCCGTAGGTACTACACGCCAAGTGGCCGCAGCATTCAGAAGCCCTTCGAGGAATACCCCGATGCGTATGGAGATCCTCATAAATTCATCAGGGATGATTCTACCAGTGAAAAGACTTATCGTACCAGCGGTGGGCGTAAAGTGTATGGTGGCGGTGGCATTTTGCCTGATGTACGGGTACCCATTGACACCAGTACCAGTGCTGCCTTGCTATACCACCTTTCACTAATTGCTAATTTTGATGAGAGGGCATTTGCCTATGTGGATGAAAATCGCAAAGCTCTTCAGGAGTGGGAGGAAGATGAGTTTCTCCGCTCTTTTGAGGTGACAGATACCGTATTACATCACATTTTTGGAGGCCACCTCGACCGGATCAAAGCCCAGAAGGAGGAGGTACTCAGACTAATAAAGGCGAGGATAAAAGCCTATATCGCGTACAACCTTTTTGGAGCAGCAGCCTTTCAAAAAAGCTACGCCCGCTATGATCCCATGATCATTGCCGCCCTTCAACGACTCAATGCCAATGATAACATTATTCCATAAAAAATCCCGGTAAGTAGAGACTTCCGGGACCTTTTAGCTTTAGTGACTGTGGAAAGCCAGTGGCTTACATGTTGTCGTCTTCATCCAACTCGTCAGAGTTCTGATCAATTTCGTCACCCACTTCGTCAACGCCTTCCTCGATGTCGTCACCCATTTCCTCAGTGCCTTCTTCAATGTCTTCACCCATGTCATCCATGTCATCACCGAGTTCTTCAACTCCGTCTTCCATGTCGTCTTCAGTAGTGTCAGGATTGTTGCAAGCTATAGCACCTACAAACAAAAGGGCCAAAGCGAATAAATTTAACTTTTTCATGTTGAACAGATATTTGGTTGTTAATTAATGTGCGAATGTAAAATTTTTCTTAATAAATAAAGGGTATCTATCAAAATGTTATTTTCTTAATAGGGCTTTAACACTCACCAACTCTGATAGTTTTGCCGCGAGTTCAGAAATAGGAATTCGCTCCTGCTGCATGGTATCGCGGTAGCGGATGGTCACCTGTTTATCCTCCTTTGTTTCGTGATCAACAGTTACACACAGCGGGGTGCCGATGGCATCGTGCCTGCGGTATCGCTTACCGATAGCATCCTTTTCATCATACTGGCAGTTGAAGTCAAACTTCAACTCATCAATGATCTCCCGCGCAATTTCGGGTAAACCATCTTTTTTCAGCAAAGGAAGTACCGCCACCTTTACGGGAGCCAGGGCCATCGGTATTTTCAGCACCGTCCGCTCTGATCCGTCTTCCAGGGTTTCCTCGGTATAGGCAGCAGAAAGAATTGCCAGAAACATGCGGTCGAGCCCGATGGAGGTTTCCACCACGTAGGGCACATAGTTCTCGTTGATTTCCGGGTCGAAGTATTGCAGCTTTTTACCACTATGGTTTTCGTGGGCCTTCAGGTCAAAGTCCGTGCGGCTGTGAATGCCTTCCAGCTCCTTAAATCCAAATGGGAAATTAAATTCGATATCTGCAGCAGCATTCGCGTAGTGAGCCAATTTATCATGATCGTGAAAACGGTAGTACTCATCTCCCAGGCCAAGTGCCTTGTGCCATTTGATGCGCTCTTCCTTCCAGTGTTCATACCATTTCATTTCCTCACCCGGGCGAACGAAGAATTGCATTTCCATCTGCTCAAACTCGCGCATGCGGAAAATGAATTGGCGTGCTACAATCTCGTTACGGAAAGCTTTTCCCGTTTGGGCAATGCCGAAAGGGATTTTCATCCTCCCGGATTTCTGCACATTCAGGAAGTTTACAAAAATGCCCTGGGCGGTTTCGGGGCGGAGATACACTTCGCTGGCGCCATCAGCAACGGAGCCTATTTTGGTGCCAAACATCAGGTTAAACTGCCGCACCTCGGTCCAGTTTTTAGAACCTGAAACGGGATCGGCAATACCCTTTTCCTCGATCAAAGCCTTTACATCCGCCAGGTTACCGCTTTCGAGGCCGGCCGCCATGCGCTTCATGGTTTCGGAAGCTTCATCAAGGTAGCCCTTTACCCGGGGATTGGTTTCGCGGTACATCTTTTCGTCAAAGCTTTCGCCAAATCGCTTGGCTGCTTTTTCACATTCCTTATCGGCTTTCTGCCGGAGTTTTTCGGCATAATCCTCCAGCAGCACATCGGCACGGTAGCGCTTTTTGCTGTCCTTATTATCGATCATCGGATCGTTAAAGGCATCTACGTGGCCACTGGCCTTCCAGGTGGTGGGGTGCATAAAGATGGCGGCATCAATACCCACAATATTTTCGTTCATCTGCACCATGGCCTTCCACCAGTAGTCGCGGATATTTTTCTTGAGTTCTGCGCCATTCTGGCCATAGTCATATATGGCGGCCATACCATCGTAAATCTCACTTGATGGAAAAATAAAACCGTACTCCTTGGCGTGGGAGATTACTTTCTTAAAAAGGTCGTCCTGATTCATGGCGCGAAAATAAGTCAGTTGGTTGGATTGGTTGGTTTGTTAATTGGTGGAATTGTTGGCTGGTGATTGATGAAGCGGCAAAAGGGCGATTCAATTCTAAGGCCATATTGGGGGCGGTAGGAGATTCTTTGTAAGTCTGTTGGAAATGCTGGCCGGGTGGTAAAGAGGAAGCGTAGCTGTCTTTTCAAGTTCTTCAAGTAAAATCAGAACATCACTTCCTCCATTACCACTATTGTGCATTTACTTTAATCGATTTTACCATTTC
>CAZNMG010000300.1:0-4018 GCA_964574075.1 uncultured Owenweeksia sp. | reverse complement strand
GCTTAATGAGGTACGGATAAGTTTTGCCCTTATGGTGGTGGTGTTCATAGAAATGATCAATGTAGATCAGGCACCTCTTTTTCTTTGCAGAATCCCGGAAGGCAGGCTTTTCAAACATCGTTTCACACCGGGCGTTCAGGGTTTTATTTGAAATACCCATGGCCGTTTTACTCCAAAAAGGAATCAGGCCCCAGTTCAGAGGTTGGGGCACCAGCGGATCCTCATCAGTAAAACACGGTAAATAGGGATGGGCAAATCCTGTAGCATGAAACAAGGGCTTATAGTCCGGAAAGTTCTTTTCAAAATCCAACTCAATCTGAGCGATTACCTCCGGGCTCTCCCCGCGTTGTTTGGCATACTCAATCCGCTTTTTCTGCATGGTTGCAACATCGTAGCACATAGGCGAAGTATTAGTGGGTTATTACCAACATGAAAATTACAAAGGCCAGGAGAAATAGGAAAGCTGAAATCTCAAGCCATGAATATTCCCGATCCTCCAGGAGTACCGATAGGAAATCAGACAATATGGATTTTACCTGTTTCACTTGGCTAAATAATAAAGAAACGATATTCAACTGAGCTTCTTTTTCATCCTTAGATAGAAGCCAGCCATCAGGTCTTTAATCATGTGATAGCTCCCGGCTTCCATTGACCCTAGTCTTTCCAGATTATAATTCTTCTGAATCATGGTTCCGGGCTCAATGTGCAGTTCCTCTAAGTACTTTTTTGCTTCCTCTTCAATGGCTTCAGTGCTCATGGGTTATGTTTTAGCTTAGCTACCGTGGTTGGAACAGGTTTCAGTTCATCGGTTCCTTGCTGAACTTGATAAATCCATAGCTGCCCATCCTCATCCTTATAAATGGCCCGATTCAAACAACCCTCGCAAACGAAGCTATAGGAATGACCCCGTTCCAGCTCAATAGCAATTTTCAGCAGGTCGAAATCATAACCTCCGTATTCTTTAAAGGGGCTGCATTGGGAGCAGTATTCGGCCATTATACCAAAATTCACTTTTCCATTATGATTGGGACAGTGAGTAGGCTGTTAACTAATGTTAACCTTCAAACTTATCATTCGAACCAGTGACCGTTTGCAAAGTAGGCAAGAGGTCTAATTCAACCATGTTCTAGGATTGGGGCACCTCAATATTCAAGGTTCCCACTTCTTGAAGCTGTCCATCCTTTTTAATGTAAAGCTGCTGCAGTTTGGAGCTCTTGAACAGATCGCGCATTTCAACACCAAGCTCATCAGCAATCTTTGCCAGTAATTCAAATCGGGGCTGAGATCGGCCGGTTACAATATCGCTTATAGTTGCAGGCCGGATCCCGAGCCTTTCCGCTAAGGTCTTCCCGGTAATATCTTTTTCGGCCATCACTTCTTTAAGCCTTAGAAATTCATTTTCCATGCTAGTGCTTTTATAGTCCAAAGGTAGAAAATTTCGGCTTCACCGTATTTTATTTCAAAATAATTACGCCTTCCCTAGGTTTGTATTACGGTAAACCTTATATTTGCTCTATAATTATTACGGACTAAGCGTAACAACATGAAAGCAACAGAATTCAAAACCGGACTAAAAGAAGTGAAAGACCAGCTGAAAGGGATTATCCTTCACCTGAGGACTAAGGATTCCCGGATACCATTTCGCACCCTTAAAGAATTCGGCCAGGCCGTTCTGACTGAAGAGGCTAAAGGAATGGGTTTCATCATTAGAGAGGTTTGGACTGCTGAGGGAGAAAAGCCCGTTCGTTCATTCTCTGACCTTCTAAGCATCCTGAAAACTGAAAAGGTGCAAGGTGTAAGCTTCGCGTCCAGGTACGAGGCAAAAGACTTCTGCGACTACTTGAATAACTCTTTCGGAACCAATGTATAATCTAACATCCAACACAATGAATTTCAGATCAAAAGTTTTCCATTACGCTCATCAATTGGTAAAATCTACAGGCAAAGCTTTCAGCGTGTGCCTTAGCAAGGCATGGGCGCTTTACCGCCTCACAAGAGCAATGCGCGCTGAGGTTGTCCGGTTCGCTTATGAGAAAGCAGATGGCACCCTTCGCAAAGCAGTAGGCACTTTAAAAGATACTGCTGACAAGATCAAAGGCACCGGAACGCCAAACTTTAAAACCCTCTGCTATTTCGATGTAGAGGCAGGAGGTTTCCGGTCATTCAAAATCGAAAATTTAATTCACACCTATAATTCATAAAAACCATGGTAAAGACAAGATTGTCAAAACAGGAATGTATTGATCGGCTGATGGCCGGTAATTACAAAATCAATCAAATCAATGAATCCTTCGCTGAGGTTTCAGTTGAGGATAACACCTTCCATTTTTGGATCGGGCCGGAAAGCCGGAAAACGGGAAGCGATTGGGCCCAGTTCATAAAGAAGCAGGATTCAATGAGCCTGACGCTTTCTGAAGGAGAGAAAAACAAGATCGTTTCCGATTTGAGCCAATTATCAAAAGTCGAGGCGTTCAAAGAAGAGGCCTTGGTAAAGCAATTACCTCAGCCTCTGATTACATCTGATAAACTCTTCAAAGCTTTGACCGACAGCTTAAAATTAGATGCTTTCCTTGATGAGTTGTATAATGACTTTAAAGATACTGATGAGGTTATTGCAAGCAGGGCTGATTCGCTTTCCTACCTATTGCAGGAGCCCATTTTTGAGGCCCTGGGATTGGATCAGCTTGATACTGATAAAGAAGTAGAAGCTTACCTCAGCATGGTACGTTCGGTAAAGAATCGGATCGACACACCAGAGGAAGGCGCTAGGCATCTACTCAACCTATGGGCCACATCTATCGAGAAACATAAAAACCCGGCTCGCAAGAGTTCCTGAATTCTAGCGGCTGTCTCCCTATTGGAGGCGGCCGTTTTTCTCGCACGCGCGCGCGTACTGGTCAGAAAGTTCCTGGCTCTTCCAAGTTACCTGAATCAATTGCCGAAGTGAGAAAAATCACTTCGGCTGATTTAGTGAGAGTTAAGATTCAGGGATTTCAATTGCGCAGAAATTACGCATATCTGAGGATCAAGCTTTTAGCCAGTCTTTCCAAACTAAGAAATCGCAGTTTGGCTGATTTAGTGACAGTTAGAAAGGGAGCTGTCCGCAAATCGGATAGCTATATCAAGGAGTTGGGCCATTGCGCAGAAATTACGCATTGATGATTATTAGGTAGTTGTATTATAATTTCATGTGTGAGATAATCACACACATCTGAAAATCAAGGTGCTATTCCGTGCTGACCGAATGGAGGATTCTCCACTCGGCTGATTTGCTGCAACTGACCGCCTGCTCATGATATTTCTCTATTAAAGTCAGCCCCCTTTTTATAGAGTCGGTAAACTCTTCCTTCTCAGAATAGCTATTTTACCCAAAGTGAGAAAAATCACTTTGGCTGCTTTATTGAAGTTTTAGAAGCTACAAGAAAATCCGGTAGCTATGGGAATCTGGCCATTGTGAGAAAATCTCACATTGATGAAGATCAGGTATTTAGATGCATTGTCCGAAAATCGGAGTTTGGTTGTTTGTTGTTTTTCAACCTGTTGCCCGGATCAGGAACCATAACATTTCATAACAGCTCAGATTCTGAGAATTCAGATCAAAGGGATTGGCTATTTTCGGGGAAATCAAATTAACCAACTATGACCAAAGAAACGGAACTTCTACCCCTTACCGATCAGGAAATAAAAGAATTTGAGATGCATGAATTGCGCCTACAAACCGAGCATCTTAAAAACATACGGGCACGGGTGCGGACGCTGGAAAACATTGCAATCGCGGTTTTTGCCCTGTTCGTGATCGGTGTTATGGTGGCTGTAATGCCTATTATTGGATACCTTTCCCGTCTCTGATACAGTGTGAAATTTTCCTTTGGCGGATTTGCTTGCAAATGCTGACATTCAAAAAAGAAGCGCCCATCCTATTGCAATTAACATGAGGATGCAAAAGAACCCGATCATATTTGAGATGGCGGTAATCCGGGAAGTGATCAGCCGGTGTTGAGCGTTCATTATACGAAGC
>CAZNMG010000299.1:0-6896 GCA_964574075.1 uncultured Owenweeksia sp. | reverse complement strand
CATAAAGTAAAGAGGTAATGTTTCTAAAAAAGGGTCGGGCTGGGGAAATTGTCGGCATTAGGGGGAGAGGAAGCTACCATTGCTGCAATAGGGGATAGCAGATGGATCCTCAATTCCTATAGAAACAATTGATTGGATTTTTCACGGCACGGGTTCATGGGATGAGGCTCCATTCTATCATTACTCCTATCTTCGCCCTCCTTATGAATTACAGCGTTAGGAAAAAGGGTGTCATAGTAACTGTTCTACTGGTGCTGACTGTGCTGGCTGCCACCTGGATTGACAGAGCTTTGCAGGAGGAACCGCATGCAAAAACACCGAAAATCCTTCACGCTGCTCCTGCAGATCAACTCAGGGAATAGCTGGTTCTTGTCCCGTATTACTTATGATTCCGGTACTGTTTATTCAGCTCGTCCTGTAGTTCGCGCCTTAGCTTTTGCTCGCGCTCCAATGCCCGCTTACGGTGCTGATCAAAGTCCTCCTGTATATTAGCCAGTGCCTCTTTGGATTGCCTTGTAACTGCACTGCTCCGGTTGAAGCGGTAAACGAAAAATAACAGGGTGAGTACCAAAACACTAATAATAGTCCACATCGTAATGCGATAGGACGATTTTTCTATAGGAACGCCTACAAAAGCCATTTCATCCTGTGCCTTGCGGGTTTCTACCAGTGTGTCCTTGGTGCTTTGAAGATTTTCAGCAAGTGCATTGATCCTTTGCTCCCTTTTGTCGAGCTCGGCCTTTAGCAGGTCGCGCTCACTTCGCATGGCTTGCAAAGTGTCATTTACGTGCGAGCGCAACTTGTGCATCCATGTTTCCTGGATCACCTTATACTGCTGGTAATTATTGGATTCCTTTATAACGTACTCCAATTGGCTGTCAAGGCTACCACCGTCAAGCGAGGGTTTGTCGGTATCCTGGCCGCTGAGGCCGGTGGTCATTGCAAGCAGACAAACCGCAGCAAAGAGTTTAATAGATTTTATCATCACGAAATTTTCTTCAATTGAAAAAGCGTCAGGCAGTAGAGTAGAGATGAGAAGGGCCAAAAATAAGAAGGATTGTGTAAATGACGCCTGATTTTGTTCTAAAGCTGCTGTTAGTTTTTCTGTATAAGGGCCATGTAAAAACCGTCTGTGTGTGGCGAAGGACTTATTCGTTGCTCTTCAAGCAATTGAAAATTGTCGTGTTCCCGCAGAAAGTTCTCCACCTGCTCTTCATTCTCCCTCCTCAGTATGGAGCAGGTGGCATATACCATCAGCCCGCCTTGCTTCAGCATCTGTGAATAGTCGTTGAGAATATTGGCCTGTATGGCCTGTACCCGCTCCAGGTGCTCGGGTTGTAGCTTCCATTTTGTATCAGGATTTCTTTTGATCACTCCGGTGCCCGAACATGGTACGTCAAGCAGCAGACGGTCTGCATTGCCCTTCAGGCGCTTTATCACTTTGGATGAATCAATATGCCTCATCTCAATATTATGTGCTCCATTTCGCCTTGCACGCTTCTTCAGCTCATTCAGTTTCCAGGCTTCCACATCCATAGCGATGATAGATCCTTTGTTTTCCATAAGGGCCGCCAGGTGCAGCGTTTTCCCCCCGGCTCCGGCACAGGCGTCTATAACCCGCATTCCCGGTTCCGGCCGCAAAAACGGGGCGATGAGTTGAGAGCCCCCATCCTGCACTTCAAACAGCCCTTGCTGAAAACTTGGGGTACGGAATGTATTCTGGCGCTCCTCAAGGATCAGCCCTACCTCGTTTTTCCCAAAAGCTGAAGTTTTTACACCCTCCGTTTTAAGTAAACTTTTTAAGGCCTCGCGATTGGTCTTCAACGTGTTGGTGCGGAGTATCACTTCTGCAGGAAGATTGAGACTGGCCGCTATTTTCGGCCACTTTGCTCCCAATTCATTTTCTGCAAGATCATTAAACCATATAGGAAAGCTTTGTTGCACCCCGGTATCCTTTGGTAGGGAAGCTTTAGCTTTCTTGATGTCCATCTCGCGCACCGCTTCAAACTGGTGCCACTCCGAAAGTTCGTTCCCCTGAAGCTGCCACCAAATCCCAAATATCCGATAAAGCTCCTTTCGCTTTAGCGAGGGTTCCTTTCCATGAAGCTCCCACAGATAGCGCCACCAGCGAACAATTTCATAGGTGGCTTCCGCTATAAAGGCCCGGTCGCGGGCACCCCACTTCTTGTTCGATTTTAAGATTCTCTCAATTACCTTATCGGCATAGTATCCTTTGCCAAAAGAGGTTTCCAGCGCTTCCATTACGGCTGCCACCAGGTTTTTATGTAAGCGCGATTGCGTCAACTTATATAGTTTATTGCGGAATTATTCCTGCAAATTGATGCAGGTAGAAAAAGGGTTTTAAATGAGCGGAAACCGTTCAGTATCGGCTTCGCGCATTACGTTATAAATAGCTTCAACCACATCCTCTGTAGAGGGTTTGCTGAAGTAATCACCATCCGACCCATACGCGGGGCGGTGAGCTTTGGCGGTGAGGGTCAGCGGTTTGCTGTCGAGGTAGCGGTAGCCATTTTGCTCCTCCACTATTTGCTGAAGGATGTAGGCGCTTGCGCCCCCCGGTACATCCTCATCGAGCACCAACAGGCGGTTGGTTTTCTTTACACTTTCAGCAAGCTGGTGAGAACGATCAAAGGGGAGGAGACTTTGTACGTCAACCACTTCCACAGAAATACCCATTTTATCGAGCTCTTCACAAGCTTCCATGGCAATCCTGCAATTGCTGCCGTAAGTTACAAGTGTCATATCCGTTCCCTCGCGCAGGGTTTCCACCACACCCAGGGGTGTACGGAGCTCTTTAAGGTTATCGGGAATTCTTTCCTTCAGGCGATAGCCGTTGAGGCATTCAATGATGAGGCCGGGATCGTCACCTTCCAGTAAGGTATTGTAGAAACCGGCAGCCTGCGTCATATTGCGGGGCACCAAAACGTGGATACCGCGGATACTGTTGATGATGGTTCCCATGGGTGAGCCTGAGTGCCAGATACCTTCGAGGCGGTGTCCGCGGGTGCGTATAATAACAGGTGCCTTTTGGCGGCCTTTGGTGCGGTAGTGCAGGGTGGCGAGGTCATCGCTCATAATCTGCAGGGCATAAAGAACGTAATCGAGGTACTGGATCTCTGCAACAGGGCGCAGGCCACGCATGGCCATACCGATGCCCTGGCCGAGAATTGTTGCTTCGCGGATTCCGGTATCATACACACGATGTTCCCCATGAGCCTCCTGAAGCCCCTCGAGGCCCTGGTTCACATCACCGATCTTTCCGCTGTCTTCTCCGAATATCAGCACCTCGGGCATTTCATCCAGGAGGCGGTTAAAATTTTCGCGTAGCACAATGCGGGCATCCACCTCCTTAGACTCTTCGCTGTACTGAGGTTTTACCGCTTCAATTTTTAAAGGACTCTGAGCCGATTCGCTGTAGAGATGGCTGCTGTAGCGGGCGTGATTTTCCTTCTGTGCTTCATCGAGCCACGCCTGTAAATCTGCACGTTCGTTACCGGCCTGTGCCCGGCTGTACCATATCGCCCTTCGCGCTGCCGATACGGCATCGCGGTGCAGGGGTTCGGTAAGGGAGCGAAGGCCGCTGGCGAGTTCCTTTAATTCTTCTGCTCCGGAAATCTTATCAATAAGCGAAGCCACATGATTCACCTCTTCCTTAATAGGAGAGAGGTAATTCTGCCAGGCAGCCATTTTTGCTTCGCGGGCCGCTTTTTTAGCTTCCTTTTCTATTCCTTCAATCTCTTCTGCGGAAGCAATGCCATTTACCTCCATCCATTCGCGCATTTTTTTGAGGCAGTCAAAATCCTGCTCCCACGCCAGGCGCTGCTCGTTTTTGTAACGCTCATGCGAACCGGATGTGGAGTGGCCCTGAGGCTGGGTGATCTCCGTTACATGGATCAACACCGGCACGTGTTGCTCACGCGCAATTTTTTCGGCTCTTTCGTACACTCCTATAAGACCTTCGTAATCCCAACCCTTTACGGTAATGATCTCATAGCCGTTACTATCGCCCACTTTTTGAAATCCCTTGAGGATCTCTGAAATATTTTCCTTGGTGGTTTGGTATTTACTGTGTACGGAGATACCATAATCATCATCCCACACTGAAATCACCATCGGTACCTGGAGGACACCGGCCGCATTGAAGGTTTCGAAAAACAAACCTTCGGAGGTGGAGGCATTGCCGATGGTTCCCCAGGCAATTTCATTTCCCTGGTTGGAGAACCAGGTGTGCCCATGGAGGTTTTTGTTGAGCCTGTAGATTTTTGATGCTTCGGCAAGGCCAAGGAGGCGCGGCATCTGGCCTGCTGTGGGCGAAATATCAGCCGAGGAATTTTTTTGGTCAGTGAGCTTTTTCCAGTTGCCGTTTTCGTCAAGGCTTTGGGTGGCAAAGTGACCATTCATCTGGCGCCCTGCCGAAGCCGGTTCATTTTCATGGTTGGTCTCGGCATAAAGGCTGGCAAAAAACTGCTGGGTAGTGAGTTCGCCAATAGCCATCATAAACGTCTGGTCACGGTAATATCCCGATCGGAAGTCACCGTTTTTGAACACTTTGGCCCAGGCTATTTGGGCAAGCTCCTTACCGTCACCAAATATTCCGAATTTGGCCTTGCCGGTGAGAACTTCCCTTCGCCCTATCAGGCTGGCCTCCCGGCTTTCTACAGCCAGCCGGTAATCATTCTTTATGATTTCCAGGAATTTTTCACTTGATAAATGCTCGGTAGATTGTGCCGGGGTTTCGCTCATGGGCCTGAAATTAAATTCTGAAAATGTGGGGCAAAGGTAGCCAATATTGGGGCTGTCGCCAAAGTGCTAAAAAGGACGATCAGACCTTATTCCGGTAAAAGAGTTGCCATATTGTAGAGGCGGCAGTGCCACGGATGAGGGGCCTTCTGAAAGGTAATCACATATTTAATGGCAGAAGGTGCGGTTTAGCTGATAATTCTAGTATATTAGGCGTTAGTTTTAATTTCAATTTTTTTTAAAATGCCAACAGGTAAAGTAAAGTTTTTCAATGAGGCCAAAGGCTTCGGTTTTATTGTAAATGACCAAACACAGAAGGAGATTTTCGTGCATGTTTCCGGCCTCAACCACGAAGTGCGTGAGGGCGATAATGTATCATTCGAAGAGAAAGAAGGGAAAAGAGGTATGAACGCGGTGAACGTTTCAGCTATTTAAGGCCCCTAAAAATTTCCTCCATGATCTGACCCCGGTGCTGCCGGGGTTTTTTGTATCCAAAAAAAACCCCGCTCTTGGCGGGGTTTTTCTTTATTAACTCTAAAACTACTCTACTTAATCCTTCTTGTCTTCCTCTACTTCCTCGTACTCCACATCGGTTACGTCTTCGGCAGAACCTCCGCCTTCGCCACCCTGGGCAGCGCCATCAGTAGGCTCTCCCTGCTGACCGCCTTGTTCCTGCTGTGCTTTGTACATTTCTTCAGAAGCATTTTTCCAGGCTTCATTGATCCTTTCCATGGAAGCATCTATGGCTGCCACATCCTGGCTTTGGTGAGCCTTTTTCAACTCTTCAAGAGCATCTTCGATCGGCTTCTTCTTATCAGCAGACAGCTTTTCGCCAAACTCCTTCAGCTGTTTTTCAGTCTGAAAAACCATACTGTCAGCAGCGTTCAGCTTGTCCGCTTTTTCACGGGCAGCCTTATCTGTATCGGCATTGGCTTCAGCTTCCTGCTTCATCTTTTCGATTTCCTCCTTGCTAAGCCCCGAAGAAGCTTCAATGCGAATGCTCTGCTCCTTGCCGGTAGCCTTGTCTTTGGCAGACACATGAAGGATACCGTTGGCATCAATGTCGAAGGTTACTTCCACCTGGGGTACTCCGCGCGGTGCGGGTGGTATCCCGTCAAGGTGAAAACGCCCGATGGTTTTATTGTCCTTAGCCATTGGCCGCTCTCCCTGCATTACATGGATCTCCACAGAGGGCTGGTTGTCACTGGCAGTTGAGAAGGTCTCTGATTTCTTGGTTGGGATCGTGGTATTAGCCTCGATCAACCGCGTCATCACACCACCCATGGTCTCAATACCCAAGGAAAGCGGGGTAACATCCAGCAGTAGCACATCCTTTACATCTCCTGCCAGTACACCACCCTGAATAGCCGCGCCAAGGGCAACCACTTCATCAGGGTTTACACCTTTAGAAGGTTCCTTGCCAAAGAAACTCTTTACAGCTTCCTGTACGGCAGGGATACGGGTGCTACCTCCCACAAGGATCACCTCATCAATGTCAGAGGTTTCCATGCCAGCCTGTTTCAAGGCTTTACGGCAAGGCTCTATCGTACGTTTGATAAGGCTATCCACCAGCTGCTCAAATTTGCTGCGGCTAAGTGTACGCACCAGGTGCTTGGGACCACTTTGGGTAGCCGTAATGTAGGGAAGGTTTATCTCTGTAGAAGTGGAGGATGAAAGCTCGATCTTGGCTTTTTCGGCTGCCTCTTTAAGACGTTGCAAAGCCATGGGATCCTTTTTAAGGTTCACATCTTCCTCTTTCTTAAATTCATCAGCCAGCCAGTCAATTACAGCCTGGTCAAAGTCGTCACCGCCAAGGTGGGTGTCACCATCGGTGGAGCGCACTTCAAAAACGCCATCGCCCAATTCGAGTATTGACACGTCATGAGTACCACCACCACAGTCAAAAACCACTATTTTCTTGTCCTGACCCTTTTTATCAATGCCGTAGGCCAGTGAGGCTGCAGTGGGTTCGTTGATGATCCTGCGCACTTTAAGACCTGCAATTTCACCAGCCTCTTTGGTGGCCTGGCGTTGTGAGTCATTAAAATAAGCGGGTACCGTAATTACCGCTTCGGTTACTTCTGTACCGAGATAATCCTCGGCCGTTTTCTTCATTTTCTGAAGTATCATGGCCG
>CAZNMG010000298.1:0-6929 GCA_964574075.1 uncultured Owenweeksia sp. | reverse complement strand
GTAGGGGATTGCCGAGCTACCAGCGGGAGGGACGCCGGCCGGCATAGGGCTGGCGGCAATCGGCCGTCCGGCTGCCCCGCCAATCTCAGCGGCCGTCGACCGGGCCAGTTCCCGCAGCCGCTGTAGCTGCGCCTCAGCCTCTTTCGTGTCGATCTGGACTTTCGCGTCCGGGATCTGCAACAGAATCCGCAGGATCAATGGTGATGTAGGAAGCTTTAACTACGGAGTCCGAACCATTGGCATTCGCTACCTTTAATTTTACCTCGTAGGTTCCGGCTTTACTAAATGTAATCTGTGGATTGCGGACGCTAGAAGAGAGTACTTCCGGGCCTGTGAAGCTCCACTGCCAGCTGGTGGGCGAGTTGTAACTTTGATCAATAAAGTCAACGGGATCAAGTGCACAGACCCAGCTTTGCGAATTAAAGGCGGCTACAGGAGCGGAGGTAGGATTGCCGCTTACGGAAATATTATCGAGGTAGAGATCATTACCATTGGCATTAACTCCCACAAATTTCAGCCTTACACCTTCTGAGCCCGAGTAGGCGGTAAGGTCAAGAGTGGGGCATAAAACACCTGAATTGCCGCCACACCAGTCTGCACTATCAGGCACAAAAGCACTGTTTTGCGAGGAAGCAGTTTTGAAATTGTTTGTTCCATCTTCCCCGTAGGCCTGTAGTAAAGTCCAGGTGTCGGAGCAGGAGGAGGCAACATAGACCAAAAGACTGTCACCACTGGCGGACGCTTTTCCGCTATACGCATAGTCAAAGTTCATCCACGCGGAATCATGATTGCTCAGATCAAGAGCCGGGGAAATAAGTTCGTAACGGCTTCCTACCGCGGCATTATTGTGGAAAGAGACTTTAAAGGCATTTCCAAGCGGGGTGGTTGTATGTTCCCATCCGTCCTGAACGTCTTCTGTCTCCCACTTCTCAAAATCAGCTATGTGTTCCAGATCAGTACTGTAGGGAAGGGGCATCCCGCCCACGGCAATGGCGCTTACAAAGTAGGCCGAATCAGTTCCCAGCAGGTTCTCGGATACGAGGCTTATGTTGTACAATCCTTTTTGAGTGAAAACCAGCTGAGGATTCCTGGTGGAATCGGCAGTAAAGTTGACAAAGGAATAATGGGCCGGCTCTATGGTCCAACGGAATTTTTCGGGATTGTAATCTGAAATGTTGGTTATGGTAATGGTGTCACCCACACAAACTGTAGATGGGAATTGGGCCTTTGAAACTGGCGGTACCAGATCGCTGAAAAGCGGTGTTTCCCATACTCCACGGCCGTAAGTAGCCGCTCTGAGCTTGCGGTTTACGTAATTAATCTCAAGGTCATTGACAATAACATTCGGTAATCCGGCATTAAAAGGTATCCATTCAGGATTGAGACTGTCGCGATAAAAAACCCCGAGATCAGTACCCAGATAAATACTTCCCTCGTCATTGTTTTCAAAAGTTACGCAGTTAGCAGGAATGTTGGGCAAGCCCTGTGACAGGTTATTCCAGTTATGACCTCCGTCAAAAGACTCATAAACCTTTTGGTTTGATGAATATCCACTACGGGTTATGATCATGTGATCGGGATCATCATGGGCTACAGCTATAAAAGTGATGGCGGCCGAGCCGGGTACAGCAGAACTGAGATTTGCCCAGGTGCTGCCGTGGTCGGTACTTTTATAGAGGTTGTTGCCTTCTGAGGCAAATACGATATTGGTGTGTACCGGGGCGACCGTCAATAGATTGAGATTAGTACCCCCCGACATTGCGATGGTGGTAAAAGTAATTCCCCCATCAAATGAGCGGTAGATGCGGTCAAAGCCCAGGTATAGGGTATCGGGATGTTGCGGATCGAGGGCAATAGGGGTCACCCAGTTACCTGTGAGGTTATTGGGAAGGTTAAAAATCGCATTAAAACTATTTCCGCCATTGGTTGATTTCGCAAAATTCCCGTACTGGCTGGAGGCATACATAACATCCGGGTTTTTTGTACTAATAGCGCAGTCCATGCCGTCACCACCTTTTACGGTTCTCCACGTGCTGCCGGTCATTCTGTGGCTGCCATTATCCTGGGCACCAGCCAGCATTACTGTAGTGTCAGTTACTGAGGCACTCATCCTGTAGTACTGAGTGATATTCATTCCATCATTGAGTTCATCCCAGCTAAACTGGTTATCCTTATCGCGGTATACACCACCATCAGTGCCGGCATACAATTCGTTGGTGCCGGGCTGGTAGATAAGGTGATGCACATCAGCATGAACAAAGGGATTGCCACCGCCACCATACCAGTGAGCGGCCATATTCCAGTTGGATCCACCATTGGTGCTTCGCCAGATGTTTACACCACCCACAAAAATTTCGTTTTTATCAGTAGGGTTTACTGCCAGAGCAAGGTCATACCATGCCTGTCCGCCCTGATCACTGCCCACAGTGCTCCATCCCAGTAGATTGGGTGAATCGGCCCGTTCTGTCCAGGAATTCCCTCCATCAGTAGAGCGGTAAATGCCTTCGAAACCATTGTCAGAGGCGCCAACCAGTGCATAGATATAATCCGGGTCATCAGGGGTTACAGCCAGCTCAATCCTACGGGCATTTCCAGCAGGAAGGTTGGGATGAGTTATGGGGTTCCAAGTGATGCCGTTATCGGTGCTTCGATAAATCTTACAGGAATTTCCACTAAGGGACGATGTAAACAGGATATTGGAATTGCCTACTTTTTGTACAAAACTGCTGAAGGAGCCATTTTCTGTTCTCGTCCAGTTATCACCATAATCAGTGGACCGGTAGATGCCTACCCGTGTGATGGCGATCACAATATTGGAACTGTCGGGGTTTATGTAAAGATTTTGCGCCCTTACCTGTAAAGGCACACTAAAATTAAGACCGGTAGGGTTCCAGGTCTGGCCGCCATCCGTTGATTTTAAAACGCCATAGCTGTAGGTGTCCCCGCCATCGCGGTCACCGGTAGCCAGATACATAATGTTGGTATTGTTGGGATCAATGGCCACATCAGAAACCCCAAGGTTGGTAAGCTGATCTGTATTGGTACCCCAGGTTACTCCGCCATCGGTGCTCTTCCATAAACCACCCGCAGGGCTGCATGCCCATACTATCTGGCTGTTGGCAGGATCAAATACGATTCGGTTGATACGGCCTATACCCATAGAACTGCCCATGGCAGATCCGTCAAAAGGGCCGAGGGGCTTCCATTGCCCAAGGTTGGTATTGCCCTGGTTTTGCTGTAGTTGCTGAAACTGTTGCGCGAGAATGTTGGGATCTGGTCGATTCCCCTCGGGGTAAACCCGTGGCTCCATAAAGGCAGCCCACCTGAGAAACTGCTTGTAGCCTTTTCCTTTTTCCACTTCTTTCTCCTGCCAATAGTCTTCAAAGGATTGTTTTACTGTATAAAAGTTCACACTTGGATCATTCATTTGCTCCACCCATACCTGTCCGTGGAGCAAACTTCCCATGGCGATAAATGCAATACTTATAATCGTCTTCTTCATATTCAATAGCTATTCCGTAAAGGGAACTTTAGGGGGTTAATCTGCCTCTTATTGCAAAAAGGCTTCCAAAGATAATTAAAGTGACTGGAATTCAGCTACAAGATAGCGATAGCCTATAATCCTGATTACTCGGAGAATTCGATGAGCTTTCTGCGGTAAACCGAGAATAGTTTTGATTTGGAAATGAAACCGCGGTAGGTTCCGTTTTCCACAACGGGAAGATTCCAGGCTCCGGTGTTCTGAAACTTCTTGATCACCACTTCCATTGAATCCGTCTTTTCCAACATGGCAGGAGGCGGGCTCATAAGTTCATTTACGTAAGTGGTTTCATAAATGGATTGGTCAAACATGAGGTGCCGGAAATCATCAAGCGTGAGTACCCCAATGAGCTTCTGCTCATCATCGAGCACCGGGAAAAGGTTTCGCTTGCTTTTACTCACAATCTTTACAAGTTCGCCCAGGGTCATTTTGGGCTTTATTACGCTAAAATTACGTTCTATTACCTGCTCCACATTGAGAAGCGTAAGTATCACCTGATCCTTATTGTGGGTAAGAACATCCCCTCTCTGCGCCAGCTGCTCCGTGTAAATGGAATTAGGATTAATACCCCGTGCCACGAGGAATGATATGGAAGAAACCAGCATAAGCGGAATAAAAAGTTCATATCCCCCGGTTACTTCAGCAATCATAAAGATCGCGGTGAGAGGAGCATGCAATACCCCGGCCATAAGACCTGCCATGCCTACCAGTGTAAAGTTGCTGGAGGAAATGGAGAAGAATGGCGTTTGATTCACAAGTGCACTAAAGGCAAAGCCCAGCGCAGCGCCCATAAAAAGAGATGGTGCGAACACCCCCCCAACACCGCCTGCATTAATTGTAAAACTCGTAGCAAAAGCTTTTAGCAGAACAAGGCCCAGCATCATAGCAATGATCACCCAGGTGCTGCCGGCATAATCAAAAAAAATGCTCTGCTCCACAACGGCTTCAATGTTGCCATTAAGAAGGTAGTTTATTCCCGAATAACCTTCCCCGTAGAGGGGGGGAACCAGAAAAATAAGGGAGCCCAGCAACACTCCCCCTATCAGCATACGATAGCGGTAATTTTCAAAGCGTTCAAATTTCTTTTCCACCCAAAAGAATACGCGGTTGAAGTAGACCGAAGCCAGCGCACATAAAATGCCCAAAAGCACATAAAACGGAACGTCACCTACTATAAAAGGAGCGATCTGCTTGTAATGAAAGAGGTAATCATTGCCCTGAAGGAAAATGGAGGTAACCGCTCCTGAGGCGGAAGCCAGTAACAGCGGAATGAGAGAGCTGAAGGTAAGATCGAGGCTGAAGATCTCTATTGTAAAGATTATTGCAGCAATGGGTGCATTAAAGATGGAGGCAATAGCGCCCGAGGTGGCGCAGCATATCATCAATAGGCGTGATTTATAATTGAGGTGCACCATCCGGCCCAGGTTTGAGCCGATGGCTGAGCCTGTGCCTACAGCAGGCCCCTCTAAACCGGCTGATCCACCAAATCCCACCGTGAATATACTGGTCACCACATAGCTGTACATACGCTGAGCGGGAATCAAACCACTCTTTCTGGAAATTGCAAAGAGGGTGCTGGGCACCGGTTCCTTTACCTTATCCCTGAGGAGATATTTTTTGATGAATACCGTTATCAGGATTCCGATGATGGGAAACAGAAAGTAATAGGGATTGAAATACCGGGTAAAATACCCTTGCTGGATTTGCTCCTGGATAAAGTGAGCCGAGTTTTTTAGCACCACGGCTACCAGACCCGTAATAAACCCTATAAGTACGCTGAGGATCAGTATAAATTGGCGCTGCGGAATATGACGTGCGCGCCACACTAAAATTTTTCCCAGTAGTGAAGGGGGTTTGCTATCGGGCATGGTCAGTCATTCAGGGTCACGCGTATATTAAGTTCGTTGAGTTGATTTTGGTTCAATGGAGAGGGGGCATCAATCATAAGATCCCGGCCGGCATTGTTTTTTGGGAAAGCAATAAAGTCGCGGATACTTTCCTTTCCTCCCAGTATGGCCACCAGCCGGTCGAAGCCATAGGCGATGCCTCCATGAGGGGGAGCCCCAAATTCAAAGGCGTTCATCAGGAAGCCGAACTGTTCCTGCGCCTCTTCCTCACTGAAGCCAAGCAGGGAAAACATTCTTTGCTGTAGCGCTCGGTCATGGATACGGATGGAGCCTCCCCCGATCTCATTCCCATTGAGCACAAGATCATAGGCATTGGCCCGTACCTTTCCGGGGTCCGTGTCGAGCAGTGGAATATCTTCGGGAAAGGGAGAGGTGAAAGGATGATGCATGGCAAACCACCGCTCGCTTTCCTCGTCCCACTCCAGTAAGGGAAAATCCAACACCCAGAGCGGGGCAAATTCCTTGGGGTGGCGCAGGTTGAGCTCTTCCGCAAGGTGGAGACGCAGAGCACCAAGGGCCTTGCGCGTTTTGTCGGCCGGCCCGGCCATTACCAGCATCAGGTCTCCCGGGCTGGCGTCAAAAAGTTCGGCCCACTCCTTTAATTTTTCCTCATTATAAAATTTATCTACCGATGATTTGAGGCTGCCGTCCTCATTATACTTGCACCACACGAGGCCCGTTGCCCCAATCTGAGGCCGTTTTACATAATCGATCAGCGCATCTATCTGTTTGCGGCTATAGGAGGCCAACCCTTCGGCACAGACACCTACAACGAGCTCGGCATTATCAAAAACATTAAAACCTACGCCCCGGGTCACCTCGTTCATCTCCTTAAATTCCATCCCAAAGCGGATGTCAGGTTTGTCGCTGCCATAGGTCCGCATGGCTTCTTCAAAGGTCATCCGTGGAAACTTGTCTACATCCACGCCCGCAACTGATTTGAGGATATGACGGGTAAGCCCTTCAAAGTTGTTGAGGATATCCTCCTGGTCCACAAAGGCCATTTCACAATCGATCTGTGTGAATTCAGGTTGGCGGTCGGCCCTTAGATCCTCATCCCGGAAGCACTTCACGATCTGGTAATATTTGTCCATCCCTGCCACCATGAGCAACTGCTTAAAGGTTTGCGGAGACTGGGGCAAGGCGTAAAACTCCCCTTCGTTCATTCGTGAGGGCACTACAAAATCACGTGCTCCCTCGGGTGTGGATTTTATAAGGAAGGGTGTCTCTATTTCAATAAACCCGGCCTTGCTGAGGTAATTGCGCACCTCAAGGTTTACCTGGCTGCGGAGGATCATATTTTGGCGCACGGGGTTCCTGCGAAGGTCCAGGTAGCGGTATTTCATCCGTAATTCTTCCCCTCCATCGGTTTCATCTTCAATGGTGAAGGGCGGTGTTTTGGCGCTGTTGAGAATATCAAGTTGCGTAACTTTGATCTCGATGTCACCGGTGGGCATTTTAGGATTTTTGCTGCTCCTTTC
>CAZNMG010000297.1:0-3675 GCA_964574075.1 uncultured Owenweeksia sp. | reverse complement strand
TTTTAACCTTAACCTGCTCGAGCGGATTAACCGGGAGCTGGGCGGAAACTTTGTTGTTGACAATTTCGACCATTATCCAAATTATGACCCCTTTACAGGCGAGGCACGTAGCTACATTATGAGTACCGTGGAACAGGAGGTTCATATTTCTGCACTCGACAAAACTTTTCACTTCGATCATTCCGAACCCATTCACACTGAAGTTTCGCGGAAGTATAGCCTGAAGGATATTAATGAACTGGCTCAACGGACAGGCTTTGTGGTAAAGCAGTATTTTACAGACAGCCGGGAATATTTTGTAGATGTCCTGCTGGGGTAATTTATTAATGGGGCAATGTGCTGATGAAGGGAATATTCAGATTTGTATGTTTGCATTACGATAGTCGGGATCGGGCAAAAGATGTGAATTCAGCTGTTCAAAGCCCAAATTTTCCCATTGGCAAAATAAAGGCATAGTAGTTGACGGAAGTTAGCCTACTAAAAATCTGATAAATTATTAATTCCAAGTTTTATTTATGAAAATCATTTTAAATATCTCTCTTCTAGTTGCTGGTATCTATCTCACCGGATGTTCAGGTGGCGCTACTGACAAAATAGATGAAGAAAATCAAATCTCTACCCCTGCAGAAGCAGAGTCACAGAATACTCCAAATAATTTTCAACAAAGCCCGGCCGGAAATAATCCGGGCAACAATTCAGGAGGCGCTGTAAACCCGCCCCATGGAGAACCTGGTCATGATTGCGCCATACCTGTTGGGGCGCCATTGAATTCCGCTCCCGCAAATTCTACTCCGGCAAATTCAACACCGGTGAACTCTGAACAACAAACTACCATTCCCATTGAGGTAAACCCCGCACAGGGTCAGAGTAACAATGCTCCTAAGACAAACCCTCCACACGGACAGCCAGGGCACGATTGTGCTGTACCCGTAGGCGCCCCCCTGAATTAAAAATATCATAGCCACATCAGGTTCAAAATCTGATGTGGCTCTTTTTTTAACTTCTTTTCTGAAAGGTACTCAACACGAGGCTTACCACAACCACGATACCACAGCCGATTACGTTATACCAAAGATATTCCACCTCGTAGATCATAAAAAACGGAATTTCATACACCCGGCCAAAGTGGATGGCCAGTACCACTGCTTCGCCCACAAGGGCACTCCAGAATACCGCATTTCCCTTTACTCTTTTAATAAAGAAGGCTACCACAAAAATGCCCAGGATGGTGCCATAGAAGAGCGACCCCAACACATTCACCATTTCTATTAAGTTATCGAAAAGCCGGGCAGCCAGGGCAAAGCTTATAGCCATCCCACCCCAGAAAACCGTAAGGATCCTTGACATCCAAACCTGGCGCTTCTCGGAAGCATCTTCCTTAAATAGTCTTCGATAAAAGTCAACTGATGTTGTTGTGGCCAGTGCATTTAATTCGCCAGAGGTTGACGACATAGCGGCCGAAAAAATAAGGGCAATGATCAAACCCACTATTCCAATGGGCAGGTAATCCATCACCCAGGTTAAAAAGACGTAATTCGTATCCTTAACCTTAAAATCAGGATTGGCCTCCAATAACAGATCCTTAACCTTACCCCTTATTTCGCCATCACGCTCAATCCTCTGGCGGTACGCCTCCCGTTCCAGATTCGCATTTCCGCTGCCAAGAGCCTGCTCATAACTTTGGCGGCTTTGCTGCAACTCGAGGTAATGAGCATCATAACGGCTTTCCAGGTCTTCCATCCGCTCCCGGTATTCCGTTCCGCGAATGTTTTCAAGGGCCGTTTCATTGAAGAAAGCCGGAGGTTTTATGTATAGGTAAAAAACGAAAACCAGCACACCTGTCAGCAAAATAAACAGCTGCATGGGTATCTTGATGAGGGCATTGAACATCAGCCCCAGCCTGCTCTCCTTTATATTTTTGCCTGTAAGGTAGCGCTGCACCTGGCTTTGATCGGTACCGAAATAGGAAAGGGCCAGAAAAAGCCCGCCCGTAAGCCCGCTCCAAACTGTGTAGCGCTCATTGAGATTAAAGTCAAAATCGAGGATCTCCATGCGGCCCACCGCACCGGCCAGGTCGAATGCCGTACTTATATCCGTAAAAGTGGTGATCCTGTAGAGAAGGATTCCAAAGGCCAGTCCCATTCCCAGGAGAATAACCCCCATCTGCCACTTTTGGGTGAGGCTCACGGCCTTGGTTCCGCCACTTACCGTGTAAATTATCACCAGTATTCCTACAAAGATGTTGGTGAAATTGAGGTTCCAACCTAAAAGAGTGGACAAGATAATGGCTGGTGCAAAAATAGTGAGTCCCGCTGCCAATCCCCGCTGCACCAAAAAGAGGAAGGCAGCCAATAAGCGCGTCTTAAGGTCAAAGCGGTTCTCAAGGTATTCGTAGGCGGTATAAACCTTAAGGCGGTAATATATGGGAATAATAAAAGCCGAAATGATTATGAGCGCCAGCGGCAGGCCAAAGTAAAACTGCACAAAGCGCAAACCCTTTTCATACCCGAGGCCGGGTGCGCTAAGAAAGGTAATGGCACTGGCCTGTGTTGCCATCACGGAAAGGCCGATGGTAAACCAGTTCATGGAGTTACCACCACGCAGATAATCATCAACAGTTTGCTTCTGCCGCGTTTTCCACACGCCAAAACCAACAATAGCAAGTAGTGTCCCGAAGAGAACGATCCAGTCGAGAACCGCCATCAGCTATACATTTTGGTGATTATGAAATAGATGACCAGTTGCAGGAGCAAAAAAGCCAGCACCAACATATAAAGCTGCTTCCAGTTTTTAAAAAGACGCTTATTGCTCATTGGTCCCTTTGGAGTTTCGGTAGCTCAGGAGGTTGGCCAGCAACCGGTAAGCTCCGGGAACACCAGCCGGCAATTCCCTGAAAAAAGAGATTCCTGTGTAAATGAAAGCCCCTTTGCCATAATCGGCAATGATCAGGCTTCCCTCCTGCATCTCTTCACCTTCATCATGCCAGCCCAGTGGTGTTTGGTAATGTGGATCCAGCTCTCCGGCAAAGTACAGGCCCCGCTCCTGAACCCATTTTTCAAAATCGGCAGGGCTTAGTTTATTTGGACTGGTGAGCACCGGGTGCCCGGATGCTAAAAAGCTTACCTCCGCATCCTCCTCCGTTACCCTGTTGCGGGTAATTTCAAAAGGATAGGGTCCGATATTGGTGCTGAGAAGATCACGGGATGCCGTGTTGTACTGCACCAGGTACAGTCCTCCGTTTTGCACGTAATTCATCAGCTTTTCCTGTACCGAAGGCAGCCAATCCTGCGTATTGTAGGCCCGTATTCCGGCTACAATGGCATCATATTGCTGCAGGTCACCAAACCTGATCTTATCAGCACTCAGATGCACTACCCTGAAACCCATTTGTGCAATGGCTGCAGCCACTTCATCGCCTGCCCCGGGAATGTAACCAACAACACCTTCATTTTTTTGAAGGTCAATTTTTATAAGATTTACCGATGCCGGTTCCATCACCAGCCGATCATCAATATGGGGATAACTGATTTCGGAGAGTGCCATAGCCTCACTCCCATTTTCGAGCGAAATATGAAGCTCTTCAGACTTTGCACTCTGCAATGGTGTAACCGTGAGGTTTACCATCTTAAAAACTCCGTTCTCCTCGGGTTGGATAGTAAGTTCAGCCGGTTCTAT
>CAZNMG010000296.1:0-4365 GCA_964574075.1 uncultured Owenweeksia sp. | reverse complement strand
GAATTAACCAGCGAGAAGTTCAGAACGAAAATCTGGGCTACTTCTCTGCCGCCTATATTGCAGACAGGGGAGATCTTTCTACGTTTTACGGATATGAAGAACTGGATGCTTCTGGTTATAAATTGGTGGAGGGAAAGGTTTATCCTGAAACTTTTCAAAATTTAGCTGAACTTCAACAGGATAATATTTCAGAAATACTTCAGGAAGGATATGCCTATGTTGCCTTAGAAGAACTTCCGGATGAAGATTTCACAGACTTACCAATAAATCTCGTTGCTGTGGATTTTGAAATTCCTGAAAATTTACCAGCTAATTTCTTCCTTGAAAAAGACGGAAAATTGGAATATGCAGTGATTAATGGCTTTTTAGTAGATCTTTACGAAGAAAAATTCGAAGTAGAAAATGCTCTTATTTTAGATTAAAAAGGAATTCAGTCTGAAGCACAGTTTAAAAATATGAGATTACGTATCTTTGCAGGCTATGATTACAGAAGAGACAAAGGCGCTGGTAGACGATGGGATTATGCTTCCGTTGATGGAAGAGTTTTACACCATCCAGGGAGAGGGATACCATACAGGCCGTGCCGCTTACTTTGTAAGGATTGGGGGCTGTGATGTAGGCTGCCACTGGTGTGATGTGAAGGAAAGCTGGAATCCTGCGCTGCATCCTCCTACCGCCATTGAACATATTGCAGAAAATGCCGCCCGCTTCTCCAAAACTATTGTGGTTACAGGCGGAGAACCCCTCACATGGGATATGGGCCCTCTTACGGATCTTCTAAAAAGTAAAGGCCTTAGCATTCATTTGGAAACTTCAGGCGCGTACGAGGTTACCGGCCAGTGGGACTGGTTTTGCCTTTCACCTAAAAAAACCAAACCACCAGTGGAAGAAGCTTATCGCCAGGCACATGAGCTTAAGGTGATCATTTTCAATCAACATGATTTTAAATGGGCCGAGGAACATGCAGCCAGGGTAGGAGTGAACTGTAAACTTTACCTTCAGCCGGAGTGGAGCCGCAGGGATAAAATGATGTCTCAGATCTCGGAATATGTGATGGCCAACCCACAGTGGCAGATCAGCCTACAGACCCACAAATACATCGGTATTCCTTAATCAGGATTCGCATCCTTTCTGAGCGATTTATTATCCTGTTCAGGTTTGTCGACAGTCGTAGATTTTTTGAGCTGGATAAGAACGAAAGCAACGGCCATTACCGAAACTACTCCTTCGATCATCACTATGAACGAAGCCACGATCGGGGTCAGCAGGCCGCCCATACTTTCCCTTTCACGCAGTAAATCCATGAGTGCCGGATCCAAAACATCAAGATATATTGCTATAAACACTCCAAAAAGGCCGATGCCTACAATTCCGGTGAGGAACGCTACCCTCAGGTAGTCAAAGTAATCATCATAGTAATTTCTTCCCGCTCTTTTGTGAAAGGCGTTTATAAGGCTGTTGATGATAAGAAATACGAAAACAATATTAATGGAACGGAGGTAAAAGTTATGGGCGAGGCCCACAGCCCTCATCAGAAGAAAAAAGCCCGCAAGGGCAGCGAAGAGAATAAGTCCGTGAGGTGTGGCTACCTTCCAAAACTTGCTGTTAGTGCTCATGTTTATTCAAAAAAGTTACAGTTTGTTGACGAGTTTGAAGTAATCTTCCAGTACAATTTCAGCATTGCTCCTGTCCTTCTTCATTTCGAATAATTCACGCAAAGTATCATTACCATTTACCAGATGCATTTGTTCATTCTGCAGTAACCGCCTGTACACCTTTGCAGCCAGCAACTGGTGCTGTTCATTATTGATTCCTTCAATCGCAAACCTTTCTGCGGGGAATTTATCGGTAGCCCCCAGCATTATGGCAAGCTTAGCTGTGGGTGGTTGCGACAATCGGTTTTCAACAAAAATATAGGCTTCATCCGCCATAGAATTTTCAATGATCATAAACTGAAGCGGTGCTTTACTGCTGTCACGTATTCTTCGTTTTAGCCGGTACAGCACAAAAGGCGGTTTCTCCTGGGTATAAATATCGTAATAATAACTGCGGGTGTTTTTAAAAAAAAGGCGGGAGGAGGAACTGGTTGAAAAACCTATTTCCTCCAGATTGACTGGCCGGGGGCGGGGAGCAAAGATTATGGAAACGCCAAGAACAATGGCTATGAAAACAAACAGCCACTTTACAGGTGGGTTCAGGTGTTTAAATTTTTGAATGATGCCGGTCACTTGTTTCTAAACCTCACACATCTTCCAAGGTTTTGCCTTAACATTACCTCAAAGAATGATTAAAAATGCAATTGTTATCGGGAGTGGCATAGCAGGTATGGCTTCGGCTATCCGCCTGGCGCACATGGGATTTGCTGTCCGCGTATTTGAAGCCAACCAATATGCAGGGGGTAAGATCACTGAAATTAGAGGAGGAGGCTATCGATTTGATGCAGGCCCCTCTCTTTTTACCATGCCTCATCTTGTGGATGAACTTTTCCGTCTGTGTGGGGAAGATCCCCGTGTACACTTTAACTATCGCAAAACTGATGTTGCCTGCCGATACTTTTGGGAAGATGGCACTGAAATCACAGCCTGGGCGGAAGTAAAGCGTTTTGCCAAGGAAGCTTCCGTAAAGACGGGGATTTCTCAAAACACAATTTTGGACTATCTGAAAGAAGCTGGAGAACGATATGAGATCACAGCCCCGGTGTTTCTGGAAAAGTCTCTGCACAAGCTTAAAGATCAATTTACAAGGAACACTTTTTTAGCACTATTAAAAACTCATAAGCTGTCTATTAACAGCACTTTACATAATTTAAATAAACAAAAGCTTCAGCACCCCAAGATGGTTCAGCTCTTCGATCGTTTTGCGACCTATAATGGGAGCAGCCCCTATCTCACACCAGGTGTTATGAGTCTGATCTCTCACCTCGAACACAACCGGGGAAGCTATTACCCCCTTGGCGGAATGCATGCCATTACCAAATCGATTTATGATTTGGCTAAAAGGCAGGGTGTCATTTTTAACTTCAATGAAAGGGTGAAGGAAATAAACCTTGCCGGTAATAAAGCGGTAGTAGGCGTTTCAACCGAAAAGGATACTTACAAAGCTCCGGTAGTATTTTCCAATATGGATGTGGTACCGACCTACCGCCAACTTTTAAAAACGGTAAAGGCCCCGGAAAGGACACTGAGTCAGGCGCGGAGTAGTTCAGCAGTGGTGTTTTACTGGGGTATGTCAAAACAGTTTCCGCAGCTCGATTTGCACAATATTTTTTTTAGTGACAACTATAGGGAGGAATTTAAAATGATTTTTGAGAAGGGCGCAATATCCGCAGATCCAACGGTTTATATAAATGTAACTTCAAAGGAAGATCCTGAGGATGCACCTCCTGGCTGCGAAAACTGGTTTGTTATGATAAACGTTCCGCCCAATACGGGGCAGGATTGGTCGCGGCTGATCGCCACCTGTAGAGAACAGGTGATAAGTAAACTCAACCGTCTGCTCAGGGCTGATATTGAATCACTGATTGAATTTGAGGATGTGCTGGACCCCATTCGGCTGGAGAGCCGTACCTCCAGCTACCAGGGAGCGCTGTATGGTGCCAGTAGTAACAGTATTTTGGCAGCCTTTTTACGGCATCCCAATTTTTCCCGAAAAATTGAAGGACTCTATTTTTGCGGGGGAAGTGTGCATCCGGGAGGAGGAATCCCCCTGTGCCTGTTGAGTGCAAAAATCGCCACAAGCCTTGTGCCGGATAAAATCTAAAGAGAGTATCAATATTGAAAATTGCAGGAGTCATTAAAAAATACGCCTTGTTTATTCTCATTCTGTTTCACCTGGTGGGGTTGTTAGGGATAAGTTTTGGTAGCACGAGGTTCTTTGCAGGGCTTACTCCTCTCAACCTCTTGCTCAGCTTAGGCTTAATAGTTCTTTGTCATAATGGTGACGGAAAACGCTTTACGATTCTCCTGGTATTTGTTTTTATCACGGGTTTCCTGGTGGAGTTACTGGGAGTGCAAACAGGCTTTCCCTTTGGCGATTACCGCTACCTCACTTCTTTGGGACCAAAGCTTCTGAAAGTTCCGGTCGTTATTGGACTCAACTGGTTTTTGCTGGTAATAGGGGCTGGCTTTTTAGCCAAAACCCTCATTAAATACAGCCTTGGCCAGGTATTGCTGGCAGCGCTGGCAATGGTGTTGATAGATGCTGTCATAGAGCCGGTGGCACCTCACTTGCATTATTGGGCGTGGCATATAGGGCATGCTCCTTTGGTGAACTACCTGGGGTGGTTTGCAGTTTCCGTACTTATGCAAACAGTTTTTCAGCTAACGGTAAAAAATCATTCCAACCCCCTGGCCATTCCATATGTAG
>CAZNMG010000295.1:0-2533 GCA_964574075.1 uncultured Owenweeksia sp. | reverse complement strand
AAGCCCTACCAACAGCACCAGCGCGGGCACAATCAGAAAACCGCCACCGGCACCCACCAGTCCGGTGACCACCCCCACGATCAATCCTTCGAGCACTACCAGCGGGATATTCATCGGGCCTCTTTCTCCGAGGTTCGGCCGGTTGTTACTGCGGATCATGGAGTAGGCAGCCAACAGCATTACAAAGGCAAAGAATACCATTATGGCGATATCCTTGGTCAAAATAAAACCTTCTAAAGTGAAAATATTCTGCGGAATAGCGGGTATGAGGTAATAGCGTGTCAGGAAAACGGCAAGTAATGAAGGGATGGCAAAAATGAAAGCCGTATTCCAATCTACCAGGTTTTCGGTGTGTTTTCGTACCGAACCTACCACTGCTGTAGAGCCAACCACAAAAAGGGAGTAGGCAGTAGCAAGCACCGGGTCAAGGGCCAGCACATATACGAGTATGGGCACAGTGAGAATTGATCCGCCACCGCCCAGCAATCCCAGCGTAAAGCCCATCACAATAGCCAGCGCATAGCCAAGAATTTCCATGGGCGCAAAGATGGTGGAAATTGACAAAAGTGAGTGGGGGAAGTGCTACGGCTTCGGCAAAAGGGGCTAATGGTAAACTTGAAACGGTGTGACAACTCTAAAATTTAAGAGAATCAGCCAGCACGCTTCACCTTCCTAAGCCAAAATTCAGAACAAATGGTGAAACAGCGGCTTTAGAATTTGTTTAGTATTAAAAACAAATAATAATCCAAAAGAACTATCAATTAAATGCTTTCAGCTTTTCCTTTCAAAATTTCATATTATCTGGTATTCAGCTTCCTGATGTTGATCTGCCTCCATGCTCCGGCTCAGTTTATGCCCGGAAGTTCGGGGGAGGATAAGAAATCCGAAGAACAGGTAGTACCTGAAGATCCTCTTGGGCGGGGAACTCCCCGCGGCACAGTTCGGGGTTTTATCTCCGCAGTGGCCGACCGCGATTACGGCCTTGCCAGCCAATACCTGAATCTTGAGGAAACCAGTGATTCACTCTCCGGAGAGGAGCTCGCCCGCGCACTACAGCGGCTGATGGATGCCGGAAATTTAATGCATATGGCCCGCATCAGTAAAGAAAGCGGTGGTGTGGAAGATGATAACCTGGGTCCGGGGCAGGACAGGGTGGGGACCATCACCGTTGAAGGGGAAGCCATCCTCTTATTGGTTGAGGTTGCAAAAAGCTCCCAGGGAATCCCGATCTGGCTGTTTTCCTCCAAAACAGTGCAGCAATTAGCGAGTGTAACTATAGGGGATGCCCTGTTTATAAACCGGGTGCTGCCTGATTTTTTAAAGGATACGCTTTGGGGCGGTGCCCCGGCCGGACATTGGCTGGCGGTGCTTGTTCTTATGGTGCTGGCCTACTTTCTTTCGTGGGGTTTTACACATATCATCCGGTTTCTTCTCCGCAGTTTTTGGAAAGGTTCAAGGGTGGATCCGGCAGCCGGGGTCATAAAAGCATTGGCATTGCCCATTGGGTTGTATTTGGCGGTTTGGCTTTTTGTATTCCTCTCACAGGAAGCTGGTATATCCATTATAATAAGGCAACGTTTCAGCGCCCTCACAATGATAGTGGGAGTTATTGCCATACTGATTTTCCTCTGGCGTCTCACCGTTTTTATTGGCAATTTCAGTCAGCAGAGAATGCTGCAGCGGCAGAATGCTGCGGGAGTATCTATAGTTCTTTTTTTACAGCGCGCAGCCAAGGTTGCCATTTTCGTTGTTGGTTTTATAGTTATCCTTGGAACCTTCGGAGTGGATGTAACGGCCGGGTTGGCCGCACTGGGGATTGGTGGCATTGCCCTGGCCCTGGGCGCCCAAAAATCCGTGGAGAATTTTGTGGGAGGTGTTACGCTTATTGCTGACCAGCCCATACGTGTGGGCGATTTTTGTAAAGTAGGGGACATCGTGGGTACCGTGGAAAGAATTGGGATGCGCTCCACCAGGGTCCGCACACTTTCCCGTACAGTGGTTACCATTCCTAACGGGGCATTTTCATCTGCAAATATTGAAAATTACGCCCATCGCGACCGCTTTTGGTTCCACCCATTTTTGAACCTGAGGTATGAAACCACCCCCGATCAGATACGCTACCTCCTGGTGGAGATTCGCGCTGTTTTATATGCGCACCCCATGGTGAGCCCGGGCCCCCGTGTACGTTTTATAACTTTGGGATCGACCTCCCTCGATCTGGAGATCTTTGCCTACGTAAGTGCAGCCGACTTTGATGAATTTCTGGAAGTGCAGGAGGACCTCCTCTTGCGGATAATGGACATTGTGGATGAAAGCGGAACCGGCTTTGCCTTTCCTTCGCAGACCATTTATTTTGCCCGCGACAATGGCCTGTCTGAAGAGAAATCAAAGGGGGCGGAAGACCGGGTAAGAAAGTGGCGCGAGGAAGAAGATATGCAACTCCCCGGTTTTGACCCCGAACGAATCGAGGAATTGAGGAATTCCATACCCTACCCCCCGGAAGGCTCTGTAAACCGGAAGGATAAACAGGAAT
>CAZNMG010000294.1:0-8819 GCA_964574075.1 uncultured Owenweeksia sp. | reverse complement strand
ATTTATATTATTGCCTGCCAAAAATAAGTAACATATGCTGACAGCAAACGACCCTAACCGCAAATCATGGCTCGAAGTTTCTGAAGACAGTGACTTCCCCATTCAAAATATTCCTTTCGGAGCTTTTTTAACGGAAGAGGACATTACCACCATTGGTACCCGCATCGGCAATACAGCCATTGACCTTTCGGCCTTGCACCAGCTTGGTTACCTCGAGGGTATCATACTTTCTGAAGATGTTTTTTTGCAGGATACTCTAAACGATTTTATTACCCTGGGACGACCCACCTGGCGCCAGGTGCGTAACCGCATTGCCGAAATCTTTGATGTGAAGAATGATCGCCTCCAGCACAATGAAAGCCATAAAAAGGAAATTCTTCACAAGGTAGGCGAGGTGCAGATGCTGCTGCCGGTGTTTACCCAGGACTACACCGACTTTTACAGTAGCCGCGAACATGCCATAAATGTTGGTACTATGTTCAGAGGAAAGGATAGTGCCCTGATGCCTAACTGGCTACACCTGCCCGTGGGCTACCATGGACGCAGCTCCAGTATTATTGTTTCAGGCGAAAACATTCATCGCCCCATGGGCCAAACTATGCCTGCAGATGCCGAAAGCCCTGTATTCGGTCCTTCGCGCCTTCTCGACTTTGAACTGGAGATGGCCTTTATTACTTCAGACGGAAAATCTTTGGGTGAGCGAATCAATATTGACGAAGCAGAAGATTATATCTTCGGGATGGTGCTTTTTAACGACTGGAGTGCCCGCGATATTCAGAAGTGGGAATATGTTCCGCTGGGGCCTTTCCTTGGGAAAAATTTCGCCTCTTCTATTTCGCCATGGGTGGTAACCCTTGATGCCCTTGAGCCTTTTCGTGCAGAAGGTCCAAAACAGGACCCGGAACCTCTGCCCTATCTCAAAACCCAGGGCAAGCGTACCTTTGATATTTCGCTCGAGGCCTATATACAACCTGAAAATGGTGAGGAAAACCGCGTGAGCAGATCCAATTTTAAGAACCTTTACTGGAATATTTCACAGCAACTGGCGCATCATACCGTAAACGGTTGCAACATAAATGCGGGAGATATGATGGCCAGCGGTACCATAAGCGGGCCCGAAGAGGATAACTATGGCTCCATGCTGGAACTCTCCTGGCGCGGTACTAAGCCATTAAAGCTCAGTGACGGAACCGAGCGGAAATTTATCAATGACGGTGATACGGTGATCATGAGAGCGTTTTCTTCTAAAAACGGCTCCCGGATTGGTTTTGGAGAAGTGAGGTCAAAAGTTCTGCCTGCACTTGAGTAACACAGAGGTTTAGTCCAAATCAAGTATTCACGCTTAGAAAAGCGACCTCAGAAAAAACATAGCAGGGAGCCAACATAGTTGACTCGATCTTTTCCGCAAAATTCTCCGCGATGAAAGAATTCTGTTCTTCCGCATCATCTTCGTGAGGTGACCGGCCTCCTAGAAATTCCGTAGAAAAGCAAGGTAAAACTTGCCCCAGAGAAGTGCCGAAGTGAATCACGCCATGGCGTGGTGGGGCTTCGAAGGGCAAGCGAGCCGTAGCTTTTAAGGAATTTGTAAGAAGCCCTGCCTGCCGGCAGGCAGGCTTGACCTTTTGCTTCGTTTTGGGTCAAGCCAAAATGAAGAAAATATTATAGCATAACCAATTGACAGTCAGAGATGATTAATTTGTCAGTATAATTTCTTCATCTTTACCACCTTGCTCTAACGTTGGGCTTTGAACTTTATTAAACATAGTTTCCATGGATCTCGGCCAGTACAACACCCTCACTATAGCCCGCTACACCAGCGTAGGTCTTTACCTTAAAGACAGCGAAGGGAACGATGTGCTCCTGCCCATGAAGTGGGTGCCCGAGGGAGTAAAGGAAGGTGAAGAACTGGAAGTTTTTATTTACCTGGACAATGAAGAACGGCCAATCGCCACTACGCTGAAGCCCAGTGCCACGGTAGGCGATTTTGCCCCGCTGCAGGTAAGGCAGGTAAGTGCTCCCGGGGCATTCCTCGATTGGGGCCTTGAAAAGGATCTTTTTGTTCCCTATAAAGAGCAGCGCGATAAGATGGTGGCGGGAAAAAGCTATGTGGTGTACGTATACATCGATGAGCTTACCGACAGGATTGCCGCTTCTGCCAAAGTTGAGAATTTCACGGAAAAAGATACGTCCGGCTTACAGGAAGGTCAGGAAGTGGAACTACTGGTAAGCGGCCGCTCGCCCCTGGGCTATAAGGTTATAATCAACAACCGGTACCTCGGCCTCGCTTATGAGGAAGAGACTTTTAAAACCCTGGCCATAGGGGATAGAACCACCGGTTACATCAAAACTGTACGTGATGACGGAAAGGTGGATGTGGTGCTCGAAAAGCCCGGGTATGGAAGTATTGAACCCAATGCAGAGAAAATCCTGCGGCTCCTCGAAATGAATGAAGGCTACATCAACCTTACTGACAAAAGCGATCCCAATGAAATTTCCGTAAGGTTACAAATGAGTAAAAAGACCTTTAAGAAAGCCATTGGAGCTCTGTATAAGCAAAGAGTTATTTCCCTTGAGCCGGATGGCATCCGGCTTACCAGGCAATAGGGGAAAATTCCGTTAAAAGGTTTTAGGCTTCTTTCTCGTTGATCAGCTTTTCAGAGATATTGATGGCTTCTCCCACTGTCATCATCTTTTCTGCAGCCTCGTCATCTATCTCAATATCAAAGGCTTCCTCCATATCGAGGATAATGTCAACCAGGTGGGCCGAATTCACTTCGAGATCCATGAGCAGGTTCGAACTTTCATTCATATTTTGAAAAGCCTCTTCGTTTTGCACATAAGGCTTAATGATCTCCCTGAGTTTGGTTTTTATTTCTTCGCGATTCATGATTTGTACTTTTTTAGGACCAGGCAACTGTTTACATCGCCAAAGCCGAAGCTCGATTTTGCAATGATATTAATTTCTTTTTCCTGGAATTCTTTCACGATGCAAGTTTCGTCAATATTCTTCAGAATTTCAGGGTGGACTTCGTCACAGTTTATAGATGGATGCAGGAAGCCTTCCTCAAGTTGCATAAGGGCAGCCACGGTTTCAATGGCACCCGCTGCACTGAGGCAGTGGCCGGTCATTGATTTAAGGGCATTAACCTTTGGAAAATCCTTTCCATGAAGGCCCAGAGCGGCACTCCAGTTACCAATCTCAAGCACGTCACCCATGGTGCTGGTGAGGTGGCCGCAAATCAGGTCAATCTCCCCGGGCTGTATTCCCGCATCATCCAGGGCGCCTGTGATGCATTTTTGGGTGCCCATGGTGTTGGGGGCGGTCATTGAACCCGAACCTCTTTGTCCTCCCGAATTGATGAACCCTCCCAATACTTCACCATAAATATGCGCCCCACGCTCCTGCGCACTTTCCAGTGATTCGAGCACCAGCGCGCCTCCTCCGCTGCCGGGTACAAAACCTGCGGCTGTGGCGCTCATCGGGCGCGATGCTTTTTCGGGTTCATCATTGTATTTGTAAGCCAAAACGCGCATTGCGTCAAAGCCTCCCCACACATAGGGGCCATCAGCATCGCAGCCTCCGGCAAGTATAGCCCGCGCCTGCCCCAGGCGAATACGATCACAGGCCATAATAATACTTTCGGAACCCGTACTACAGGCAGAGGCATTGCTGGTGACCTGGTTGCCCAAGCCTATGCGCCCGCCCAGGAAAGCGCTTATGCCGCTGGGCATAGTTTGCTCCACCACGGTGGTGCCGAGTTTACGCACCTTATTTTCGTCCACACGATAGAATGCCTCGCGGAAAGTATCAACACCGCACATACCCGTTCCGAATATGGTACCGCAATCCCAGAGGGGCTCAGCATCCGAATCAGTAATGGGTAGCCCTGAATCCTTCCATGCCTCCATTCCCGCTATTATTCCATAGATAACACCCGTAGCTGTGAGCCGCTTCAATTCCAGTTCGCTAAAAGTCTCTTGGAGAAGTACCTCCGTTAACTGAGGCGAACCACCAATCTGGCAACGGAAATTCAGTTCCTCGAGCCTCGGGTAATACTTAATTCCCGACCGGCCTTTTTTTATAGCATCCTTAAATTCTGACAGGCCCACTCCATTGGGAGCGACCACTCCCATTCCCGTTACTACTACTCTGTGTGTCTGCATTTTGTTAAAATTATCTGATCATTCCCGTAAGGATGCCGGAAGCCACTTTCTCACCAGCTTCATTTTTCATCACCACGGTGCATTTTAGTTTTCCCAGCCGCCATAGATCCTTTTCGGCTTCCACGGTTACTTTTTCACCTGGGTTTACCTGTCTGTAGAACTTCACATCGGCCGAAGCAAAAGCCACCTGTTCAGGGAGCTTCTTTCCTCCCAACACCAATAAAAATATTCCAAGACTCACCAGTCCGATTTGTGCCATGGTCTCCACCAGAATAACCCCGGGGGTTACCGGGTGTCCCACAAAATGACCCTCGTAAAATCCTTCATCCTCGCGATAGCGGTAGCTTCCGATAATGCCATTTTCGTTCACAGAATGAATTTCATCCACAAATAGAAAGGGCCTCTTGTAAGGTAATTTGCTAATGATTTGCGCTGGTTTCATAATCAGGCTATTGATTCTCCCCCATCAACCGGTATTACAGCTCCGTTTATCCACTCCGATTCCTGCCGGCTCATAAGATATACCACATTGGCTACATCCTCAGGGGTGGTAAGCCTCCCAAATGGGTTGCGCAGCAGTGATTGTTCCTCTATCATTTCATTGCCCTTAATCATTTTAAAAGAAGGCGTAATCGTTACGCCCGGCTGCAAAATATTTGATCTTATACCGTAGGGTGCAAACTCCACTGCCATGGCCCGTGAAATAGATTCCAGGGCAGCCTTGGCCGCACCCACCGCAGAATAGTTGCGCCAGGCCTTTCGGCTGCCTTCACTGGTAAGGCTAAGCACACTGGCCTTTTCTGCAAAAAGCCTTCGGTCAAATACAGCCTTTACCCAGGTATAAAAACTCACGGCCATTGCATCGAGCGTAAGCAAAAAATCATCCGTTTTAAGGTGCACATTTTCGTTCCCAAATTCTTCCTGGAGGTAATCAGCCGCTTTGTGATAGGGCTCCCGGGCGGGCAGTACGTTTTTGTAGGGCGTCATAAGCTTCAGATTACCACGAGCTACCGAATGTAGCAACAGCTGTATTTTTTCCCCGCCCATATGAGTTGCCAGTTCCCGGAGTATTTTCTCCCTGGAAGTCTCGTTCAGTGCATCAGCATTGAAAGTAATGCATTGAACTTTCCGGCTGCGGATCTTTTCAAATTCAGGTTCCACAAGTTGAGCAGCCGATTTGCGATCGCGGTGGACCACGCAAAGGTTAAATCCTTCCTGCGAAAGCTTATGTGCCGAAGCCAGACCCATGCCACTGCTGCCTCCAAGTATGAGGGCCCATTTTTGCTGTTTTACTGCCATTCCAATAATAATCGTTGAGCTGAAAATCCAGGTCCAAAGCTAAGCATCAAACCTTTTTCTCCCTTTGAAATATTTTTATTGAGATACTCTTCCAGAACGTACAGTACAGTGGCGCTGCTCATGTTGCCATAGCGCCTCAGCACCTCTTTTGTAATGTCAATATTCCTTCCCTTTGCGTGAAGAAGTTCCTCCACCATTTCCACAATTTTTTTACCTCCCGGATGAAAAATGAAATGCTCAATATCGTCCAGTGTAAGCTGATTGCGGCCAATGAAAGGCAATAGGATTTCATCAAAGTGTGCCTTTATCTTTTCGGGCACCGAAGGATCGAGTACCATTTTGAAGCCGCTGTTGGTGAAATCGAAACCCATCAATCGCTCATCATCATAAAAATGGTACATGCCTTTATCAATAATCACTGGCAGTACTTTATCCTTGTCAGGGCCCAGGATGGTGCAGGCAACGCCATCGCCAAAAATAGCTGCGCTCACCGCGTTGGTCATTGAAAAATCGCGATGCTGAAAGGTGGCTGTAGGTGATTCCATGGCAATTATTGCCGCCCTTTTACCAGCCGAGTTTCGGAGCAACTCATCGGCATAAATCAGGGCTGACACACCTGCGGCACATCCCATTTCCGTTACCGGCAGGCGCACAATGTCCTGCTTTAAACGCAGCCGGTTTATGAGAAAAGCATCCACACTGGGGATCATAATTCCGGTGCAACTGGTGGTAATGATGTAATCGAGATCCGTAGCAACAAGGTCGGCTTTTGCCAGTGCGCTCACCAGTGCTTCTTCAGCAAGATCAGTCATTCTTTCTATGAAGATGTCGTTCTTTTCCTGGAAGGATGTTTCCCTGAACACTTCGTCAGGGGGCATTATAGAATACCGCTGATCTACACCGGCATAGCGGAAAATGCGGGTTACCTTGTCTGTAAAACGACTATCCTGCCCATCGAGCCATGATTCCACAAAAGGTATTATCTCTTCAGTGGTACGACTATAAGGTGGTAAAGCCTTGGCGGTTGCCAAAATTTTGATTGAGGGCATCAGGGAGTAATGGGCTCTGTTGTTACTTCACCAAAACTAAGTAGCGGAAAGCCCACTGCCAACTAATATCGAAATCTTTTATTCCCGCTTTTACTAACAGAGAGCGCCAGTCTCTCCGCAGAAAACTCTTGCGGATAGAAAGTTTTCCGTCATGCCGGCTGATATGTGAAAAGCCGAGAGCCCCTGAAGCGAGCCTGAAAAGCTGATAGGCCACCCAGCTCCTCTGCAGGTCATTGATGAGAATGCTGCTGCCGGAGGCCCTGCATTTTGAAAGGATATGGATGATCTGCTCATCAGTGAAGTGGTGCAACACCATGTTGAACATTACAATGTCTGCCGGAGCTGGCATAAAATCAGGCGTCAGTAGATCACCATGCACGATGCTGATTTCACCGTAGGCTTCAGTTGCAGCTTTTGCATATTCTATGGCAGAGTGGTTGGCATCAATACCAATGAGTTCCAGTTCCAGATCATGTTTACGGCCCCACCTGGCAAGGGCTTTCAGCGTGTCACCCCCGCCACAGCCCACATCAGCTACAGTAATTTTTTTACTGAAAGGCCTGGATTTAATGATCTTTTCAACTCCTTTTAAAACAGAGGAATAACCCCCCAGGTATCGATTTACCTTCTCCAACTCCAGCAGGTTTTCTGAAAGATCATTTCCCTGAAGCTCAAAATTATCGAGAATTTCCGGAGCCGTACTTCTTTCGGAAAAGGAAAAGATCAAGGCTGTGGTTATTGAGTTGAATAATAATTCATCGTTCCATTCAACTGTTTGCCATGAGATAGCTTCACCACCTGACTGAGCAGGCTCGGAGAAGCCTTGGCGGTGCCAACAGCCATTTCGGTTATGCTGTTTCGCCCAAAAAGCCGCTCCATATTTCGTCCGAAAACAAGCCTTCTATGAAAAACTTCAGTCCAGCTCCTGCTATAGGTGATCTCCATTTCTTCACGCGAAAGTTTTCCACTTAAAAAGCCCTCTACCACCTGGGCACAAATCTTAGCGGAATGAATGGCCATTGCCATGCCATTGCCACACATGGGGTGGATCAATCCGGCAGAGTCGCCACTCATAAGCACATGATTTTCAACCGCTTTTTTAGGAGAAAAATTTACCTGACTGATCACAAGTGGAGCGTAAACCTCTTCCGAATTTTTAAAGAACTGATTGAGATGGGGGTTGCGGGAGAGATGCCTTTGCTCGAGCTCGGCAATGGTTTTGTACTTCTTAAAAACATGGGTAGTCGTGAGAAAACAAAGATTTACGCTATCATTTTCCACCCTCGACAGTCCGCAATAGCCCTCGTCAAAATTGTGAAGTGCTACCAGGTCATCCGGGAAATCGGCTTTGAAATGATGCTTCACTCCTACATAATCGGTCCGTCTTTTATAAAAACCGCGCCCCAGCTTTTTATCCAGCACCGACCGCTTGCCGAATGCTCCGATCACTACCCTTGCTGTTAAGGTTTCTCCGTTGTTAATACCAACGATAAATTCTCCATTTTTAAAATCCACTTCTTTTACTGTGGTGTTCAGCATAAACTTCACCCCCACCGCCTTCCCTCTTTCGAAGAGAAAATTATCAAAGGCAAAACGGCTGACACCAAAGCCACCTAGCTTCATTTTGCAAACAGCCAGATTTCCCGAGGGTGCACTGAGCGCAAACCGATGAATGGACTTGGGCCCAAGTTCAGCCGGAAAAGACCCAAGACTTTCGAGGTAAGGCCTCACCTCGTTGGAAACATATTCTCCACATACTTTATGAAAGGGAAATTCCTTCTTTTCAATGAGAAGCACTTCATAGCCGCGCAGACGCAGGTCAATAGCACCCGTAAGGCCGGCAAGGCCGCCACCTATGATAAGGATGTGCGAAGAGGTTTGGATAGTGGTTGGTTTAAGGTTGGTTTCCAAAGGTCGGAAAAGTTCAGGATTTGGCCATAGGGTTGAATTGGTTTATTAGCGAATAATAACCAAAACGGGGGGCGAAGTGACTCTCGTACTTCAACCATCGTCATTTGTACTTCACTGATCCGGAACTCCAGCGGTTTTAATCCCGGAGCTCTGAATGGCAGAATTTACCTAGATTCCTGATGTTTTGGGCTATTAATAAACCTGAGGTAATACTCCACTTCCTTCAGTACCTCTGCGAAATTATTGCCCTGGCCCTGACCTACCTGCAAATCCATCCGCGCCAGCTGGCCATTTCGCAATCCTATAATGAAATCGGCCTTAGCTGCCACTGTAACAAACTGCAGTGGGCTTTGCCGCTTCTCATTGAGGGTTATAAAAACCTCATAGGTTTCATCC
>CAZNMG010000293.1:0-3017 GCA_964574075.1 uncultured Owenweeksia sp. | reverse complement strand
GTTAAGGAAAACTTCGATATGCTTACCACTGATGACGATAAGGATGGTGTAAACAACCTCTTTGATAAGGACAACAGCACTCCTGAAGGTGTGGTGGTTGATGGTAGCGGTCGTGCCCTTGATGTAGACCAGGATGGAATTCCTGATAATCTTGATGAGGATCCCTTCACCGGAAAAGGTGCCAAGGTGGATGCTCAGGGGCGTGCAATTGATTCGGATGGTGATGGCGTGCCTGATTACCTCGACAAGGAAGCTAATACTCCTGCCGGCACTTACGTGAACTTCCAGGGCCGCGAATTGAAAGGGGGAGGAATGAGTGATGCTTATACTCCTTCAATTTTCTTCGCTTTCAACAGCGCCAATATTACTGATGCCAACCATTACCGTATGGCTAGCATTGCCCGTATTCTTAAGGCTAATTCCAATGCCCGGGTGACTTTGGTTGGTTATGCTGATAGTCGTGGTTCTGAAGAATACAACAAGAACCTCGCTATGCGCAGGGCCGAAGCTGTAAAAAGAGAACTGGTTCAGGTGTATGGTGTAGATGAAGGACGTGTATCAACTTCCTCCGAAGGCGAAACGGATCCTTTAGCTAAAACCCGTTATGACGTGAACCGCAGGGTGGATGTGCTTTTAAAATAAGCAGCGACCCTCAATAAATATTTTGAAGCCCTTTCGTGCAAGCGAGAGGGCTTTATTTTTTGACATACACCTGCACAGCCTGCCACAGTGCTATTCCTGCACTCACTGAAATGTTGAGGGAATGCTTGGTTCCAAATTGCGGTATTTCAAGGGCCGTATCACAAAGCTCCAGCACCTCCCGGCTTACACCCTTTACTTCATTCCCAAAAATAAGAGCCAGGTTTTCTCCTGTTTTGAAGTCATAATCCATCAGTGGAACAGAGTTTTCTGTCTGCTCAACGGCTAATAGTCTAAATCCCCTATGCTTAAGTGCAGTTACGGAATCAAGAGTATTTTTGAAATGCTTCCACTTCACTGTTTCTGTGGCTCCGAGTGCAGTCTTGTTCATTTCACGATGGGGAGGTGGCGCAGTAAGTCCGCAGAGGTGGAGTTCCTCTATCAGAAAAGCATCAGAAGTTCTGAACACTGATCCGACATTGAGCAGGCTGCGCACATTGTCGAGTACCACTACAATGGGGTGTTTTTCCGCCTCCCGGAATTCTTCGGTGGTGAGGCGGTTTAATTCATTCATGCGTAGCTTTCTCATGGGCTATTTTTATCTTAGCAAGCTCTCAAAAATAGAATGAATTTTGGCCGGAAAAAGTGCAGACACGCCTTTAATGAGGCAGTATAACCAAATTAAGACCAAATACCCCGATGCACTGCTTCTGTTCCGGGTGGGGGATTTTTACGAAACATTCGGGGAGGATGCCATAAAGGCCAGCAAAATCCTTGGCATTGTACTTACCAAAAGGGCCAATGGCGCAGCTTCGCATATTGAGCTGGCGGGTTTTCCCCACCATTCCCTCGAAACCTATCTTCCCAAGCTCGTAAGGGCGGGGCAACGTGTGGCCATCTGCGACCAGCTCGAAGATCCCAAGCTCACCAAGACTATTGTAAAGCGTGGTGTCACGGAGCTGGTGACGCCCGGGGTAACTTTCAATGATCAGGTACTCAATTCAAAATCCAACAACTTCCTGGCTGCCGTTTACATCGAAAAAGAGAAGCTTGGCATTAGCTTTTGCGATATTTCCACGGGGGAGTTTTTGGTGGCAGAGGGTAATTTTGAATACATCGATAAGCTTGTTCAAAGCCTGGCTCCCAGCGAAATACTTTTTCAGAAGTCAAAGTCCAAAAGCTTTTATGAGCTGTTCGGAAATCGCCAGTATTCCTTTCCATTGGATGACTGGATCTTTAAGACTGAATTTGCCCTGGAAAACCTTACAAGGCATTTTAAGACGAAAACCCTTAAAGGCTACGGAATCGAGGAAATGGAGCAGGCAGTTATTGCTGCCGGAGCTATCTTTCAGTACCTGAAGGAAACCCGGCATGACGATTTGGGGCACATCACAGGGATCTCCAGGCTGGAGCGGGAGGATTTTGTGTGGATGGACCGCTTTACCATCCGCAATCTCGAAATCTTTAGGAGTAACTCACCGGACGGGGTGGCGCTGCTGGATGTTATTGACCGCACACAATCTCCAATGGGTAGCCGTCTGCTAAAACGCTGGCTCGCCATGCCGCTGAAATCGGAAGTGCGGATAAAGGAGAGACAGGCTGTGGTGGAGGCGTTTATGCATCAACCTGAAATGAGCGAAACCGTAAGCCAGGCCCTCCAGGATATTTACGACCTCGAACGATTGCTAAGCAAGCTCAGCACCCGCAGGATTCACCCCAGGGAGTTGCTGCAACTGAAGAGGAGTCTCGAAAATGCCAATGCCATTAAGAAGAAATGTGAGAGCCATAAGGCGCTGTGTTATCTGGCCGATCAACTTCACCGATGTGAAAAGTTGATTGAATTAATTGCCAATGGTCTTATGGATGAACCTGCTGCCCAGGTGATAAAGGGTGGGGTGATTCGCACGGGGTACTCAGCAGATCTTGATGAGTTGCGCGAAATTCTCTCCTCTGGTAAAGATAAATTGATTGGCATTCAACAGCGGGAATCAAAAGCCACGGGAATAGCCAATCTCAAAATAGCTTTCAACAATGTGTTTGGCTATTACCTTGAAGTCCGCAATGCACATAAAAATAAGGTCCCTGATAGTTGGCACAGAAAGCAGACTTTGGTAAATGCCGAGCGATACATCACTGAAGAACTAAAGGAATACGAACAAAAAATATTGGGTGCGGAGGATAAGATCCTGCAGCTCGAGCAAAGTTTATACCTCGATCTGCTGGAGCAAACCCTGGAATATTTGCCTCTTATCCAGCAGAATGCACAGGTCCTTGCCCGAATCGATTGCCTGCTTTCATTTGCGTTACTGGCCAAAGCCAATAACTATTGCCGTCCTGAGATTGATAAAAGTTTTGATCTGGAAATAAAAGGAGGTCGG
>CAZNMG010000292.1:0-4707 GCA_964574075.1 uncultured Owenweeksia sp. | reverse complement strand
ATATTTGAAGAGGCAGGCTTTGAAAAAGGTGTTTTCCAGAATCTGGCGGTGTCCTCATCACGGGTGGAGGAGATACTCAAAAATCCGATAGTAAAAGCCGCAACCGTAACGGGAAGTGAAGGTGCCGGAGCAGCTGTGGCCGCGGTTTGCGGTAAGGAAATAAAACCTACAGTTCTGGAGCTCGGAGGCTCTAATGCCTTTGTGGTGCTGAAGGATGCCGACATCCAAAAAGCGGCTAAGCTGGGCGCCAATGCCCGCATGCTCAACACTGGCCAAAGTTGTATTGCCTCCAAGCGTTTTATTGTGGAAGAACCCATTTACAATGAATTTTTAGAGGCCTTTAAATCTGAAATGAGCAAATTGAAAACGGGTGATCCTATGGACGAGAGTACCGATGTGGGCCCTGTATATTCGGAAGAGGGCGCCAAAGAGCTGGAAAAACAATTACAGCGCTCATTGGATGCCGGAGCGGAGCTCGTGTTGGGAGGAAAGCGGAGCAAGGCCTTTTTTGAACCCACCATCATAAAAAACGTAAAGCCGGGAATTCCCGCTTTTGATGAGGAAATATTCGGGCCGATAGCCTCTGTGATTTCCGCCACGAACGAAGATGAAGCCATTGATCTTTCCAATGCCTCACGCTTTGGGCTGGGTGTGAGCATTATTACCGCTGATGTGGCGAAAGCGGAGAAACTGAGCCGTAGAATTGAGGATGGTGCCGTTTTTATAAATGAACTTGTGAAATCAGACCCGCGAATGCCTTTTGGCGGTACCAAAAAATCAGGCTACGGCCGGGAGCTCAGCAGGCATGGCATGCATGAGTTTTTGAATGCCAAGGCGGTGCACATCAAAAAAGAAATTGCTGAATAATTTACAGGATCCTCTTAAACACGTAGAAGGTAAAGAGGATGAGGATCATGGTTACCAGCACATACCAGGCCCGCCTGTAATGCAGGCGATGCAGTTCGATATCCTTGCGGTATGCCCAAAAGAGGTACACAATAAATGCGGCAAAGAAAACCCCTGCGAAGATCCAATGGCCGGTGGTGATATTTTCCATTATTTTGAGGAAATTTTATTTCGCGAAGATACCGATGAGAAAACAAATTGAACATGTGGCGCGCTTTCACGAGGTTTTTAAAATAGGCAACGAACAGCAACCTGTAGCCAATTTGGAAGCCGCAGTGTACGAGTTGCGCCACCGGCTGATGCACGAGGAAAACGAGGAATACCTGGAGGCAGCCCGCAAGGGCGACCTTGTGGAAATTGCCGATGCACTGGGCGATATGATGTACATCCTTTGCGGCACCATTTTAAAACATGGGTTGCAGGAAATCATCGAAGAGGTCTTTGAGGAGATACAGCGCAGCAATATGAGTAAGCTCGATGGTGAAGGAAAACCCATTTACCGCGAGGATGGCAAGATCCTGAAAAGTGACCGCTACTTTAAGCCTGATATTGCCCGGATACTGGGAGAGAAGGCATAAGCCTTACAGCAGATTAGATAAGGAGCCGTGTATAAACGCAAAAAAGTGAGGCCTGCAAGCAAACCTCACTTTCTCAGGTAAAAACCTGTGCTAAACGCTAAAAACTATTCATTTTGGTTTTCAGCTTCCTGATCTGTGCCTTTATCTTTTCTACAGAACTGTTGATCGCCCCTTCAAATTTTTCGGCCTGGCTGTCTGCATAAATGTCGTTGCCCGGGATGTTGAGTTTTATTTCAGCCACCTTGGTTTCACCTTTTTCGTCCTGCACCTGTTTCAGGTACACCTCGGCACCCACAATCTTGTCGTAATACTTGTAGAGTCCCTCGGTTTTTTCGGTGACATAGTCCACCAAAGTCTGGTCGGCAGTAAAGCCCACCGTCTGCAAATCCATTTTCATATTTCGTGTCTTTATATTTAGGAGTATAACCCTGCCCGGGGGTAATGGTTTCCTTCAAAATGGAGGATATTGCCTCAAAATGCCCAACCGAAATGGGCCCCATAAGCCGATGAATATTACTTTGGAATAGTATTTGGCAAGTATAGGCCGGAAATAATTTTAATTTTGCCTTTAAACCGAGTAGAGAAAATGGAGCATGACCGAATAAGGCAGGCGTCATTTCCTTTAAAATTCAAACAGATAAGCAGCAATGAAACACATCATCACAGTACTTACACTTTTTTTCAGCTTTGCCCTTTTGGCACAGGAAGGCCCAAAGATTTCCAGCGCCATTATTGCCTTTGAACGGCAGGACATTCCCGAAGCGAAGAAGTATATTGACGAAGCGGCCACCATTATAGCTCAGAAGGATAAGAGCGAAATCAGTTCCAAGGACCTCAGCAAGTTTTACTATTACAACGGGCTCATCAATTATCGCATTGCGGTAAGTGAAAACCCTTCCATAAAGGTGCTGGATGGCAATGCCACGCAAAAGGCACTGACGGCATTTCAGAATGTGATGGAGCATGAGGAGGCTACAGGGAAGGAGCGCTATACCGATGAAGCCCGCGAGCAGATCCCGCATGTAACCACACTAATAGCGCAGCATGGCATTGATGCCGCCACCGCCAAGGATTACCAGCAGGCTTACCAGGATTTTATGACCACTTACAACCTTAAGAAGGAATATGGTGTGGGCACGGATACCGCCATGCTGTACAACGCGGCCCTTATGGCCCAAAATGCACAGAACTATACCCAGGCCCTGGAGCATACTCTGGAGCTTATCAAAATGAAATACAAAGGTGTGCAGTACAGGGCCACCAATGTGGAGAGCGGAGAAATCACTGAGTTTCCCAACCGTACGCAAATGGAGCTGGCCATAAAAAGTGAGTCGTATAAAGATCCTGTAATAGGAGGAGACCTGCGTGCCGACCTTTATGTGAATATTGCCAACCTGTACAAAATTGAAGGTGACACCGCCAATTATGACACCTGGGTATCAAAGGGAAGGACGATGTTTCCCGAAAATGAAGCCCTGCTGCGTCTGGAGCTACAGAAGTTTCTCGATACCAAGCAGTATGACAAGGCAATGATAAACCTCAACCAGGCCATTGCCACTGATCCCGAAAACAAGCTTTTTCATTATATCAAGGGATTTATCCTTCAAACATCAATGGATAGCGGGCGTGCCGCATTGGAATCATACCAACGGGCGATAGAGATAGACAGTAGTTATGTGGAACCGCTTTATATGCACGGACTGGTGTATGTGGAGGAAGCCAACGAGATCACTGAGAAGATGAATAAGCTGGGAATGAGCGCCAGCGACCAGAAGTTGTACGAAAAGTACAAGAACCAACAGCAAACACTTTTTGAGCAGGCCTTGCCATTTTTTAAGCGCGCCTACAAATCCAGTCCTCAGGACAGGGATACGCTCAACGCGCTAAAGGAAGTGTATTATAAACTGAAGAGGTATGAAGACGCCAAGAAGATACAGGCGGAAATAGATGCCCTTGGATAAGCAGAGGTGAAGAACCTATAGATTTTTTAAAGGGGAGCTTTTAGGGGCTCCTTTTTTTGTGGCCTGTTTTTCTATTTGACATAATGTTAATTATAGGAAAAACTGAGAAATCTCCGTAATACGAGCAACGCGAGTATTTAACATAAAATCAGATATCGCGGTGATAACCCGATATCGGCCGATTTTATGTTAAGGAGATTTCGAATCGGATTCACGGATCACCGTACGCAAGTTAATCGCGTCCAAAGTTTTCCCTATAGAGAGTTCGTGTCTCCTCGATTAAGTTTTCAACCTTAGCGAAGCAAGCTCACGAACTCCTTTGGAAATTTTAAGCCTGCGAGTAATTTTTTGGCAACCTGCCTTTGCCGAAGCGGCTACGCGCAGGCAGGCGCGCGGTTTTCGTTTCCACGAGCAAATAAGCCTCCCACGCTCTGGCGTGGTGCGGCACATTTGCTCTTACAGAATTACGTTTAAGCAGTAACATTTTTTGATGGTCGCTTTCAACTACAACTGTAACATTCCGAGTTCAGAAATACTGGTTTATTTTCTTTCCTCTTCATTTTGGTTACTATATAACTAAAACAAATGCTTTGATTATCAAGTGTTTGTGAGGTAATTTTTCTACCTTCATTTTGGCTTGAACCAAAACGAAGCAAAAGTTCAAGGCTTCATTTCTTCAAGGCCTTATTTTCTTTGTAAAGCCAAGTTCGGCCGGGTGATCTCCTCAATTCTTCGGAGCTTCCCGGTCTCACTAAGGCTTTACTTTGAAACCGGCCTTTCATAAATGAGGCCGGTAACCTCACGAGCATGTGTTTAGTAAAGAACAACAATCTTTCTTCGCTTGCAGATTTTTCTTCATGACACTCTCTTCAATCCTTCGGAGCTTCCCGATCTCACCAAAGCCAGGCTGCAATCAGAACGCTATTTTTTTGAAGGCCGAATTCAACCAGTGGACCACATCCAGGTTTCCAAAGGAGATGCCTCGAGAATGTTTGGATTGAATGGCTACACAATTATTTCAGATGATTACTTCCCAGGCGAAAAGAATTCTACGCGATTCTCAGCGATTCGAAATTTGAAGAAATTGTATTCGCAGAAAACAAACTTTCGGAAACAGAACATTTAAGTTTCGCTTACCATGTGCGCTAATTTCAAGAGTCTGCTTCTCACAATCTGAAACAATTTGCAGGATATATACCCGGCATGGATTGCTGTCACTTTTATATTCCAGCAACACTTACCTGAGCTGCCTCCCTGCTTAA